>JBMYQA010000001.1:0-66691 GCA_049600855.1 Flammeovirgaceae bacterium
CTTGGTTAGCCAATGGCAGCATTTCCCCGCGTACCATTTATTGGAAAGTACGGGAATTTGAAGCACAAATCAGAAAAAATGATTCTACGTACTGGTTAATTTTTGAATTAATCTGGCGCGATTTCTTTAAATACATCTCCATGAAATATGGCAATCGCATCTTCCAAATCGGTGGCATTTTAGCGCGCGATTACACTTGGGATACGAATGAACAAAAGGTGCAAGCTTGGATGCAGGGCACCACTCCCGAACCTTTCGTCAATGCCAATATGCTTGAATTAAAACATACGGGTTGGATGAGCAATCGCGGGCGGCAGAACGTGGCTTCTTATTTCGCCAAAGAATGGTGCCTAGATTGGCGCATTGGTGCCGCTTATTTTGAGTCCTTATTACTCGATTATGATGTACATAGCAATTATGGCAATTGGATGTATGTGGCAGGGGTAGGAAACGATCCGCGCGATCGTAAATTTAATGTTCGTCTACAAGCTGAACGTTATGATGCCCAAGGGAACTATCAATCACACTGGTTACAACAGACCTTATTTTCATGAAAACGTTAAGACTCATTCTTGGGGATCAACTCAATCTGCAGCATTCTTGGTTTCAGCAAGTAGATGCTAAAGTGGTGTATTGCCTTTTTGAAATGCGACAGGAAACGGATTATGTGGTGCATCACATTCAAAAAGTAGTCGGCTTTTTTTTAGCGATGCGCCATTTCGCAGCGAGTTTGAAGGAAGCTGGTCATCGAGTGATTTACTATACGATCGATCATCCTGAAAATAGGCAGAAGCTTCCAGAAAACCTACAACAACTCATCAAACAAGAAGGGATTCAGCAATTTGACTACCAACTTCCAGATGAATACCGACTGGATGAACAGTTGAAATCATTTTGTCAAAGTTTATCGATATCCAGTCAGGCTTACGATACAGAGCACTTTTTTACCAGCAGGAATGAATTGAGTTCCTTTTTTAAAGGGAAGAAGCAGCTGTTGATGGAAAGTTTTTACCGCTACATGCGTAAAAAACACCAGATTTTAATGGAAGATGCCAAACAGCCCGAAGGCGGAAAGTGGAATTATGACAAAAGTAATCGGAAGAAATGGAAAGGCGAAGTGGCTATACCTAAAGCGATACTTTTTCCCAAAGAAGTCAGCGAATTGGTAACTACCATCCAGCAAGCAGGTATCAAAACCATCGGACGTATTGACGAACAGCATTTTACGTTCCCTATTTCCCAAGAAGAATCATTGCAACAGCTCGATTACTTTTGCAATCACCTATTGGTGTACTTTGGCGATTACCAAGATGCGATGCATACACATGAGCATTTTTTGTTTCATTCTCGACTCTCATTTGCGCTAAACTGCAAAATCATCGCGCCTAAAACCGTGATTGATCGCGTGATTCAGCATTATCGAACACATGAAGCCGACATCTCCATTACACAAGTAGAAGGATTTGTGCGACAAATTATTGGCTGGCGCGAATACATGCGGGGAATTTATTGGAAAGAAATGCCCCATTATGCGCAATTGAATGTGTTGGAAAATGATCGGCCATTACCCCAATTTTTCTGGACAGGACAAACGAAAATGAATTGCCTTAAACAAGCCATCAATAATTCCTTAGATCATGCCTATGCACATCACATCCAGCGGTTAATGGTCACGGGAAACTTTGCCTTGTTGGTGCAAGTGCATCCCGATGAGGTGGATCAGTGGTATCTTGGAATTTACCTAGATGCCATTGAGTGGGTAGAGATCACCAACACCCGAGGCATGAGTCAATTTGCCGATGGTGGTATTGTAGCCACCAAGCCTTACGTGTCCTCAGCAGCTTACCTACACAAGATGGGTAATTATTGCCTGAAGTGTGTATACGATAAGAAAAAGCGAGTTGGGGAACAGGCTTGCCCTTTCAATAGCTTGTATTGGAATTTTTTAGACGATAAGAAACAGCACTTTGCCAAAAACAATCGCATGAGCATGATGTTAAGCTTACTTAGGAAAATACCTAGTGAGGAACTCGCTGAAATCAAAGCAAGGGCTTATCAAATCATCGAAAATCCAGATGCCTTCTAAAGAAAAAATTCATATTGTTTGGTTTAAACGAGACTTGCGCATTCAAGACAATGAAGCTTTGTTCCATGCATTGAATTCGGAGCACCGCTGCTTACTTCTTTACATTTTTGAACCTTCGTTAATTGCCGATGAACATTACTCAGAACGTCATTGGAACTTTGTAAAGGAATCGATCAGGGATTTGAATCGGCAATTAGCGCATGTTCAGAGTCAGGTGTTAGCCATTCAGGGAGAGGTCATTCCGATTTTACGGCAACTTCAAGAACATTTCCACATTAACAAGTTGTTTTCGCATCAAGAAACAGGCATTCGCATTACGTATGATCGAGATCTTGAGGTGCAGGCATTTTGTCAAGCCCAGCAAATTGAATGGCAAGAATGCGTGAATAATGGGGTATTTCGAGGGAGAAAAAACCGCACCAACTGGAAGGAAGATTGGGAGTACTACATGTCTAGCCCATTGTTCAACATTTCATTAAACGCAAAACAACTCGTTACCCTTCCAGAAATTCAATCTCTTGAAGAACAATTTCAATTTGTGCCACTGTATACGCCTTCCCATACACCTTTTCAAAAAGGCGGAACGCAGTTAGGGTTGCGTTACCTCCAATCCTTTTTTTCGGGGCGATATGTTCATTTTAATAAGCATATTTCCAAGCCTTTGTTAGCACGGAAAAGCTGCAGCCGGTTGTCACCTTATTTGGCTTGGGGCAATCTTTCGATACGGCAAGTTTGGCAAGCGGCTAAAAAATTCCGAAAAGAGAGCTCACATCAGCGGGCTTTAGACGGTTTTCGCTCCCGATTGCAATGGCAAGCCCATTTTATTCAAAAGTTTGAGATGGAAGATCGCATGGAGTTCCAAAGTGTAAATAGAGGTTTTTTGCAGTTAGTTAAGCCCATCAACCACGATTTTTTAGCAGCGTGGAAAACTGGAAAAACAGGCTTCCCCTTAGTTGATGCTTGTATGCGTTGTTTAGTAGAAACTGGCTACATCAATTTCAGGATGCGTGCCTTGTTGGTGTCATTTGCTACCCATCATTTATGGCAACCTTGGCAAGCCATTGCCCCACACCTTGCCCAACAATTTCTTGATTTTGAACCGGGCATTCATTTTCCTCAACTTCAAATGCAAGCAGGAGAAACGGGCATCAATACCTTGCGCATTTATAGTCCCATTAAAAACAGTTTAAAGCACGATGCAGATGGGACTTTTATCAAGAAATGGGTACCAGAATTAGCACATTTGCCGCTACCTTATGTACATGAACCGTATAAAATGACAGCCTTAGATCAGCAACTTCACCAATTTACACTTGGAGAAGATTATCCGTTTCCGATTGTAAACCTCGAACACAGCAGGAAATACGCAGGAGATACACTTTGGGGATTAAAAGATGATCCCTTAGTGAAAAAAGAGTGTCTACGCATTCTGCAAAGGCATGTGATTAACCCATCAAAAAGTCGATAATGAAAGGCGCAACAAACAAGATTCCCGCAGCAATGAGCTGATAGACCTTCCCTTTACCACTGTAATACCGATCAATAATGGCATCTCCAGGGTTATCAGGATTGTAGTGAACGGTTACATGATCAGATTCGAGCACGTTAAATGCTTGTTTTGAACGAACTTGGTAAGTATCTCCATTTTTATCTTCGAATTCGACCATCACTAATACCCCACCTAAACGATCGCCTTTCACGTATTGGCTCATGGCATTGGCAGTAGCCATCGCAGCCATGTCTACTTGAGCGGGGTTATTCACTTTGTATTTAGCGCCCAAGGTACCAACAATCCGCCCTTGCGTTTGAATGGCGCTTTTCATGAATTTTTTTTCTGCTGCAAAATCCATGAGTGCCATTACGGTGGCGGCAATAGCAGGCATCCAAAGCGCGATGTATAAAAAGATAATTGAATCCATATGAGATCAGTTGCGTTTTTCAAATATACAGAATTCTAGGCAAGAACCTTCCTTCGATTTACTCATTACTCGCATTCATATACTCAACTAGAGTAAAGACTTTACTGGATTTTGTAAACAATACTTGGCGAAGAATCCCGACAAATTTGCAGAGGGAAGTTTAGGGGAGTACCGTAGTCGATTGGAACAGTTTCGAACTACCTTGCCAACACTCCCCATGCACCAGATTTGATAAAGCGGTGGCACAACACTATATACAATAAGCTGAAAGCTGAAGAAGGTGAATACACGATTAATAATCACATGGCTTTCTTCAAAAAGGTGTAGATGGGTATTTACCTCCATGCTGTTTTTGTGCTGATGAGTAACCCGTGCTTGAAAAAACAATGATGGGTAAGAGTACAAGGCTTGGAATTGCATCTGTAATGCTACATGAGGCATTACATGCAGAACTGTTAAGGGCAATTTATGCACAGGATGAAACAGTTGATATCTTAGGTATGAGTACTTTTGATTTAATTTGGCTAGCTTCCAATTTACAAGAAGGGCTTGATATTGATGCATTTAGCTCAACTCCTGATGCGAATAATCCACTTGTTCATCATTTAGCAATGATTACATCTTTTAGAAATGTAATCAAAACAGGGTTATATAAATTTGTAGGCATAAAAGATCTTAATACTGAAGATGTAGACGAGGCTTATTACCAAGATAACATTTTTATGTATGAAACTATTGAAGCATTATCTTGGGGTGGCTTAATGGGAGAAGCAAAAAGTTATGGGTATGTTGGAGAAGATGGATTAATGAACTTGCTTGAATTTTATGAAACGTTCCCTGAGGCAATAAATATTCAAATTAAAACTGGACATGATGGAGAAGAATGTGGTAATTAATATGATTATTTTTTTGATGTTGAATTACTCCTTGGGGGTAGCCCAAAAAAATGAAAAATTCACTATTAATGAAGTGATGACTGATTCAGCCTTCAGTTTTTCTGATCATCAATTTAATTCTTCTGTCTTAGATGAAAAACAATTAAATGAGTTCTCTATAAATCGTAAAGCAGTTTTTTCAAAGCTTGCTGATAAATACAAAGATATTGACCGAACTCATGGTATTTTGCTGGCAGAAGGTTTATGGGGAGGTGCATTTATTAAAAGCTCTGCGACCATAGATTTAGATAATAAGCAAATACAAATTACTTTTTTAGATTTTAATAGTAGAATTCAAGTTGAAATAGATTCAACTAATATGGTTAAAGCTAGTGAGATTCCTAATGAAGATGTCATAAAAGGCTTTTCTGGAGAAGTAATTGGCTACAATGATCCTGTAAACTATAATGAATGCTATGTATTCCTGAAAAACGATATCATAAAAGAAATATCACATCCTAATTTCTCCTATAAAAGGATGAATCGAATCATAGAGGGATATATGCTATTAGTTCGTAGAAAAAAATACAGTAGCGAAAATCGGGCATTTTTAGTTCTATTCAGAAGCTTTGTTGATATCAAGGATATTGATGAATGGAAATTAGAACAAAAACAAAGATAATCTGATGCCTTAGCAAAACACTAGTAATTAAGCGGTTGTAACTCAAAAATGGTAACAACTGACTGAATTGAGGGATTTCCTGTGAAGGTGAGCGATTTTATTTTAAGCAATCTCAGATACTATATTCGTTTTTTTTAGAAATTTGGACAATCAAAATCTCTTTGGCGTGTACTTTGTGCATTGTCATAGCTTATCAAAATCATCATTATGAGACGTTTTTTGTTGTTTGTAGGGTTATTATTCCCCATTAGTATGTTTGCCCAAAATACTAATGCTCCCTTAAATAGTGATTATTACCACTTGCTCGATCGTTATGAAATTCGGCAAAAAAAGTTTTCGAAAAGCTTTTTTACTGTGGCGAAGCCCTATACCCGCGAAGCCATTGCTGCTTTTGTCGATTCTCTGAAATTAGATGGCCTCAGTAAATCCGATCAATTTAATTTGGGTTATTTGAGAAATGACAACTGGGAATGGACGGATCAAGCAGAAAATGATAGTAAAAAGCCTATTTTTAAGCATTTTTATAAAAAACAGTCGGATTTATATCACGTTCAAACTAAAGACTTTGACCTTCACGTAAATCCTGTACTTTACCTGTCATTAGGGAATGATGGTAACTTAGATGCAACCACGTTTACCAACACCCGTGGCGTTCAAATTCGCGGAAATATTGGTAAAAAACTAGGATTTTATGCCTTTGTATCTGAAAATCAGATTCGCTTCCCGCAGTATGTTACGGGTTTTGCAGGCGATGAGGGAACAATTATTCCAAGTGTTTCGAATCAAAATGCCGTGCCAGCCGAAGGCTTCTGGAAAGTCTATCAAGAAGATGGCTATGACTTTTTCAATGCGCGGGGCTACATTACTTTCAAAGCTTTTGAGCAGGTTTCGTTCCAGTTTGGACATGACCGTAATTTCTTTGGCAATGGCTATCGATCACTCATTTTATCGGATCATGCCACCAATTACTTATTCATGCGCATCAACACCAAAGTATGGCGCTTAAATTACACCAATATTGCAGCGAATATCGCCCCCTTCGCACTAAAAGATGGCGATCAGTTTAGCGATAAGTATTTTGCGTATCACCACTTGAGCGTAAACATCACGGATAATTTCAATATTGGTTTCTTTGAATCCGTTACTTTCGGGCGAGAAGACAGTTTGCAGAATAATGAATTTGATTTAAACTACATCAATCCGTTGATTTTTCTTCGGGGTATTGAGCAAAATCGGGCGAGTTTAGATAATGTCATTTTAGGAATAGATTGGAAGTGGAACCTTTGGGGAAAGATTCAATTATATAGTCAAGTTGTACTGGATGAATTTTTATTTGACGACTTTTTTTCTCGTAATGGAAACTGGAGAAATAAGCAGGCCATGCAGCTTGGGTTTAAGTACATTGATGTGGCAGGAATTTCGAATTTAGACATTCAAGGCGAGTTTAATGTGGTGAGGCCTTACATGTATACCCACTTCGATCGTAATGGAACAGGCGAACAGCAATATTCTAATTACCAGCATTTTGGACAGCCGTTAGCCCATCCCCTGAGCGCCAATTTTATGGAGTTTATTGGAATTGCGCGTTACCAACCCTTGCCAAGATTACAACTTACTGGAAAATTGATGTATGTCGATTTGGGGGAAGATCGTCCTGGAGAAAATTGGGGCGGAAATTTGTTTAAAGATTACGTCACGCGAGCTCAAGATTTAGACAATAGAGTGGGACAAGGAGTAAATGCGAAGTTGTTTTTTGGTGATTTTACGGCTTCCTATCAATTGCGCCATAACTTGTTTTTAGATCTTAAACAGGTCATTAGACGATTTAATAGCGAGGATGACGCAAGGGATCATAATACCAATTTTACGAGCTTCGCCTTGCGGTGGAATATCCCACAGCGACTCAATGAATTTTAGTTTTTGTTAGCATTTGTTTGCAGTTATTCACATTTATTTACTATCTTTAAGTAAGAGATTAATTTCCAAACAGTCTCTAAGAAGTTCGGAAACATTACTGCATTCATTCAATACAAAAGCACCACCATGTTAAGTAATAATCATTCATATAATAGGACGGGTAACTTCATTACAGCTACCTACAAAGGCTTTATTAAGCTTGAAGATTTTAAAGAGATTTGCAATGAATCATTACGATTAATGGTTCAAAAGCGAACAGAGAAAATTTTAGTAGATAATACTAAATTATTGAAAATGCCTAAAGAAAATGAAGAGTGGATTCAAGCGGAGTGGTTTCCCAAAGCGATTCAATTAGGCTTAAAACAACTCGCCTTTGTAGTTGCAGAAGGCGGGTTAGGAGAACAGACCACCAAAGAAGCGAATAGAGCGGTAGAACGACAAATGTTACCTATTAACTTACGTTATTTTGATTCGCTGAATGAAGCTAAAACTTGGCTAGCAGACTAATGTCCTACCAGTTGTCGTTACCCGTATCACATATGTTCGTGGGGCTGATCAAGTTTGACATTGATCAGCCCTACGAGTTTTTTTTCTACAAACTCAAATAATCCTTAAAGTGTTTCTTTTTCTTACATTATTAACGCGTGTAATGCTAGTGCTATGATTCACAATACATCAGTCAATCAGTTGATTTAATTTCGTTCATCTTAAAATAATCTATAATTTGAGACGATCTTATGAATTATTATGAATTACTAACTAAGAAAATATACAGGTAATATCAACTAATTAATATTAATTCATATTTTTATAAATGTTCAAAGCATCATTACTACCAAAAAGATAAGTATAATGAAAGTAACTCAATTAAGGAGGACGTTCATTCACGTCTTTAATTAAACTATCCGAACTTCAACTAGTGCTAACAAACTCACACTATTGACAAATTAAAATTAAAAAACTTACAATAAGATGATGGACAAGGAACGCACCATAGTAAGGGTGCCTCTATGGGCTACATTAGTTGATCAACCTATCTTACTTCTTGACCAGCACTATCGTATTATTTTTACAAATACACACTGGCAAGCATTGTATCAGGATGATGAATCGGAGTTTTTATCTTTACTTCAACAGATACTTTTATCCTCATCAGTTCTTAAAAAACTTAAACAGCTTCAGGAGAAACCGCAAGGGATAAAAGTGACCCATCCTGAGTTATTAGGTGGTTTTGTGTTGCCCATTCAGTTTTGGAAAGAAAAGCAAGCAGATGGGAGTTGGTACACTTGGGGGAAGGTGGCTACCAAGCAATTGGATATTTTAGCGAAAAATCAACATGCTACCAGTGAGTTCGCTCCACACTTGCCCAATATCTTCTATCAATGTGCTGTAAACCCCCAACGGACTCCCTTATTTATTAGTGAACATTTTGAAGAACTTACAGGATATAAACCATCAACATTTGTTGGCGAAACTGGTAAAAGTTTAGCAAGTATTATTTATCCAGATGATTGCCAAAAAGTATTGACCCATTTCATCGAAGCAATTCATAACAAAAGTAATTATGATATAGCGTATCGTATCATTTGTAAAGATGGATCGATCATATGGATTGCGGATTATGGGCAAATTGTTGAAGTAAATGGACAACAACATATGCAAGGCATATGGCACGATATTACGTTTCAAAAAACGGCGAACCTACAGCAAATTAAAAATAATCACCACTTTAAATCAATTGTAGATGCGATACAGGAA
This sequence comes from Flammeovirgaceae bacterium, assembly GCA_049600855.1. GTDB lineage: Bacteria > Bacteroidota > Bacteroidia > Cytophagales > Flammeovirgaceae > JBMYQA01. The sequence continues at coordinate 9,238 of JBMYQA010000001.1, forward strand.
GGGATTGTTGTTCAAGATGTTACAGGAGAGATCACCTTTTGTAATGACGCGGCATTGCAGATTTTAGGATTAACCTATGCACAAATATCAGGCAGGGACTCTTTTGATCCAAATTGGAAAACCATTCGAGAAGATGGCTCCAATTTTCCAAGCGACATGCATCCAGCCATGCGCACACTTAAAACAGGGAAACCGCAAAATCAAGTGATTATGGGGGTGCAGCGTCCAACGAGTAATACCCTAGTTTGGATAAGTATCAATTCATATCCGATTATGGAAAATGGAACACTTACAGGTGTGGTCGCTTCATTTTCAGATATTACGCACTTAAAAGTGAGTCAGCGCATCGCCATTCGGGACAGCAAACGCTTTCAAAAACTTTTTGAATCCATCAATTACCCCGTATTGATCCTAAATGTGCGAGCACAAATGATTATGTTTAATCCTGCATTGAGGCATTTATTTGGCTATGAAGATACCGAAATCATTAGACAACAAATTGGTGTTTTACTGCAAAAGGAAGATGCAAGTACCTACACAAAAATCGTATTAGCGTTTTTTAATACGCAACAAGACCCACCCTCAACTCTGAACTTGGACAACGAAATTTATGCACAAAAAAAAGATGGAACAATATTTCCGATTCAAGCAACATTAAGTCCCCTCAATTATGACGGCGAACGTTATGTCCTGTGCATTATTCAGGATTTAACAGCCGATATACAGCGAAATAAATTAGAAAAGGCGCACAAGAAAATTACAGATAGCCTTCGTTATGCCCAACGCATTCAGTTGGCTTTGCTCGATAATCACAATCACCTGTTAGAGGATTTTGAGGAGGCCATGATTTTCTTTTCTCCTAAAGATATTGTGTCTGGTGACTTTTATTGGTACGAGCGGATTCAACAACTCGATTTTAATGAGAAAACATTGCAATCCAAGATGAAGAAGTATCGACTCTTGGTCGTAGCAGATTGCACAGGTCATGGTGTGCCTGGCGCTTTTATGGCTGCATTGGGGAATGCATTTTTGCATGAAATTATTAATGAACATCATATTTTAGAACCCCAGCAAATTTTAAAAGCCTTAGATCAAAAAGTAAAGGTAACCTTGCGTAATCGCGGGGGGAGCCAAATGCAAGACGGTATGGATGTTGGCATTGTACTCATTAATGAAGAAACGAAGGAAGCATATTTTTCAGGAGCGAAACACCCACTGTATTTAGTTCGCGAACAGCAAATACAGCGAATTAAGGGGTCTGCATTTTCCATTGGAGGAAAGCATCAGCCAAATACAGTGAACAACTTCAAAAAGAATAGTATACAATTGCAAGCACATGATCGTTTATACATGGTTTCCGATGGTTTTCAAGATCAGTTTGGAGGAAAACAGGGCAGAAAATACCTCAGAAAAAACTTACAGACCTTTATATTGAAAATCAGTGAACTCCCAATGCAACAACAGAAAGAAAAAATTGCGGAAGAACTGGTGCAGTGGAAAATGGATGAGCCACAAACAGATGATATTCTGATTATTGGCGTGAAGATTTAAGGTAATGTCTTGCCTAAAGAAGTCTGATTTGAAGAGGTGCTCAAAAACTTATTTAATGAATAAGCCATTGATAAATGCAGACAAAATCTGTAATATAGAGATTCGGCCCTTTTAATTAGAATGAATCAGTAAAACGGTACATGAATTCGTATATTTAAAAGTGTTTCATTATTTTTATTAACATGCATTAACAAGTGTTTGTTATTATTAATAAATAACTTAAAAAAGCAGGACTAGCTCAATTAACATTTGCATTAACAACTCAATTCAATATGGCACTAGGAGATAATATCAAAAGAGATAGCCTGATACCAGAGCATGGCAATGGTTCCGTTTCCTCAAATAAGGATTGCTACACAATTTTTAATGGATTTCATAATCCTATCTTAATTACCAATGAACTTGGAGAGATCACCTTTGCGAATACCGCGACTAATCTACTATGGAGTTATAAGCCAGAAGAGTTGGTGGGAAATCCACTAAACAAGGTATTAAATTATAAAACACAACGAGCCTTAGATAAAAACGGTCAAGCGATACCCGTATTAGTTTCTGAAAGTGTTGCGCTGTTAGGAGGACAAAATGTATACACCTATTTCATTAAAAAGGCAGAGCAGGAAAGTATGTCTTATGCCAAGGCATTGATTGAGGTCTCTAAAGACATGGTACTGCGGCTGCATGGAGACCAAATTGTAGAGTGCAACAAGCAAGCAATTGCTCTATTGGGGTATCAGGCCAAATATGAACTTTTAGGAAAATCCTTCATTGAATTAGCGTCAACTAAGCAACCCAATGCAGCTTCCTCATTTCAGGAGCATATCCAGCAAGTAAAAGCAACGGGTAGCCATTCATTTGAATGGGTTTTTGGAAGAACTGACGGTACATCTTGGTTTGGTGAGGCAGACATGTATCTCTATGAAATGAATGGAGAAGTTCCCGTTCTCCAACTCGTTGTCAAGGATATTTCTGAACGGAAAATATATGAGCAAAAGCTCAAAGAAACACAACAAATTTCCCAAGTAGGTTCATGGACATTAAACCTCCAAACCAACGAAATGACTTGGAACGATACGCTCTATGAACTATTAGATTATACGAAATATCACGATATTTCTTTCGAATTATGGACAGATCGTATTCATCCTGAGGATGTGAGTAACGTTTCTGAAATCATTCAAAAGGCCATTACCAACAAACAAGATGAGTTTTCATTGGATTACCGTGTACTCCTTGAGCACAACAAGCAAACCAAGTACATCAAGAGTAATGGCAGAATTAATAAAAACGATCAAGGGGAACCGATACAAATCATTTGTACGGTGCAAGACATTACTTCGAGTCAAAAATCGAATGAATTTCTTCGGTTGATTTTCGAAAAATCCTCAGAACCACACCTGATTTTTGATAAAAGTGGCATTATTGATTGCAATGCAGCTACAGTTGCGATTTTAGGATATACGAAGGAAGAAATTCTGAAACTGCATCCCGCCGTACTTTCGCCAGAATACCAACCCGATGGACAACCTACAGCAGAAAAGGCCAAGCAAATGGAGCAGTTGGCTTGGGATAATGGTGAGCATACGTTTGAGTGGACACATCAGAAAAAAGATGGAACACACTTCATTGTGGAAGTAATGCTCAATCGTATTACGTTAGATGGAAAACCTGCTTTATTGACTGTTTGGCACGATTTAACGAATCGCAAGGAGAAAGAAAAGCAAATTGAAGAAACCAATTTGCAACTCATCGCAGAGAAAGAACATTTGCGTTCTATTCTTGATTCATCTAGTTTAATCCTATTTACGCTTGATCAAGATGGTATTTTCCAATTGTCAGACGGTGCAGGATTGAAAATATTGGACTTAGCGCCAAATGAAGTAGTTGGTTCATCGGCCTATGATATTTATACTGATTTCCCTGACGTTTTATCAGATATAGATAAAGCAATTGCTGGAACAGCATTTGAAAGCATCCGAAAAATGGGAGATGCGACTTTTCATACCAGATACAACCCTATTTACAATGAGGAGAGAAAACAAATTGGGGTATCGGGCATTGCTGAAGATATTACAGAAAGGCGAAAACAAGAGGTAAAACTCAAAGAACTCGCCAACTTGGTAGAAAACTACCAAGACTTTATGGGAATTGGTACTTTAGATGGAAAAGCCGTATACATCAATCCAAGAGGGTTGGAAATGATGGGATTACCACCAGATACGGATGTGAGCACCTTAGGTACCCATGACTTTTATCCAGAAGAAGATGCTCAAAATTTTCTAAAGGTAGGCTTACCCATTGCCCTAGACAAAGGCTCGTGGGCATCTGAAGCAAATTTGAAAATCTCGAACAAGCAACTTCTGCCCGTATATCAAACGGTTAGTGTGATTTACGATGAGAATGGAAGTCCCGAAGGCTTTAGCGTTGTTATTACAGATATTTCGAATCGAAAAGCAGCAGAGAAGGAATTGAATAGATTGGCTATGGTGGCCGATAACACAGAAAATGCAGTAGTAATTACCGATGCAGCAGGCATAACAGAATATGTCAATGCAAGCTTTACTAAAATTACCGGCTACCTTCCAGAAGAAGTTATTGGAAAAAAACCAGGCGAAGTATTACAAGGCCCTGCCACTGATCCAAATACGGTGACTAGAATTCGAGAAAACCTCGCCAAGAAAATATCTTTCTACGAAGAAATCATCAACTATACAAAAACAGGAGAATTGTATTGGTTAGGCTTGTCAATTAGTCCTGTATTTGATGAAAGTGGAACACTGACCAACTTTTTAGCCATTGAGTCAGATATCAGCAATCGGAAAGCGAATGAGGCGAAACTAAAAGAAAGTGAGCGCCAGTTTAAGCAGGTGACTCAGGCGGTGCCAGGGGTAATCTTTAAACGGGTAATTCAAGAAGAAAATCGCTACTTCGAATACATCTCGCCGTATTGCCAAGAACTGTTCGAGATTCCAGCAGAGGAAGTTGTGAAAAACCGTATGGCACTTTGGAGCCTCGTTCATCCTGAAGATATCGGCGATTTACAAGATGCGGTTGAGCAATCGATTCGTGAGCACCAAGCCCTTGTTCATGAATTCCGAGTAATCTTGCCTTCTAGCAAGGTAAAATGGATTCGCGTACAAACTACAGGTGATCAAAAAGAAGGCGATTTATTGGTTGATTATGGGCTGTTTTCAGATGTTACTGAGGCTAAAAACGCGCAAGCAGGCGTACAAAGTGTCGTAGATGCGATCGGTATTGCCAATGGTGTAATGGAATTAGATTTGGATGGTACCATCCTAAATGTAAATGCCATATTGCTGGATATTTTAGGTTATGCGCATGTAGGTGAACTGAAAGGAAAATCGCATGTTCACATCTGTGGTGGCGTGCACTACGGCGAAACAGAAGAGTACCAACAGTTGTGGGAAAAACTAAACGCTGGGAATTACGTGTTTGATACATTCAGGCGTTTCAATAAACAACAAGAATCCGTTTGGTTGCAAGGTACCTATAGTGTACTTAAATCGACAGATGAAAAACCTTACCGAATCTTATTCATTTGTCAGGATGTAAGTGAACGTAGATTAAAAAACTCAGAGAATCGGGGTAAACTAAGGGCTATTGAAACCTCTACTGGAATTGTTGAATTTGATTTAGATGGGACGATCTTGACGGCAAATAGCATCTTTTTAGCACCTTTTGGATATACTGCTGAAGAGGCCATAGGAAAGCATCATCGAATGCTTTGCACCACAGAATATGCCAATTCTGAGGAATACCAAACCCTTTGGCAACAACTTATTCAGGGAGAATATGTAGAAGGAGAATTCCTTCGAATTAGTAAAACGGGAGAAGAAGTTTGGTTACAGGCTACTTATAACCCAATCTTGGATGATGAGGGGAATTTATTGAAAATCGTAAAGTATGCTTACGATATTACTTCCAGAAAGAAGAACCAGAAGCAATTAGAGCGATTAGCAATGGTTGCCAATAGTACCGACAATGCCGTAATTATTACCAATCCTCAGGGTGAAATTGAATATGTAAATGATGGATTTACCCGAATTACCGAATTCCAAGAGCATGAGGTATTGGGTAAAAAGCCAGGTACTTTTCTACAAGGACCTGACACCGATCCAGAAACCGTGAAACGCATTCGGGAGAAACTGGATCAACAGGTTTCATTCTACGAAGAAATTGTAAACTACAGTAAAAACGGCAGAATCTATTGGTTAGGACTGAGTGTAACGCCTATTTTTGATGATCAGGGCAAACTGATTAACTTTTTAGCTGTAGAATCAGATATTACGGATCAAAAACAAAAACAGCTTGAGTTAGAAAACAGTTTGGAAGCGCAGCAAAAGCAAGAAGAAATGAATGCTAGACTCATTGCTGAGCAAGCTAAATTTGTGGAACTCATTCAAAACTCATCTGATTACATTGCCATTGCCACACTTGATGGGCAACATGAATTCATGAATAAAGCAGGGCAAAAGTTGGTAGGAATTGCGGATACTGGAGGATCATTAGCCCATTTCGATACTTTCGTTTACGAAGATTCGTTGACAAAAAATAAAGAAGAAGTACTGCCCACAGTTATGCAAGATGGGGTGTGGAATGGAGAGTTGAATATCAAGCATCAAGTTACAGAAGAACCCATTGCTGTTGAAGCATCTGTAATTGCGATTAAAGACCCTAAAACCCAAGAAACTACTCACATTGCAGCCATTTTACGCGATGTCAGGGCAAGGAAACAGCAAGATGAGAAGATTCGCAAAAATGCGGAGTTTACCCAAAAAATCTTCCAAGTCTCTCAAGATGGATTAGTGGTAATGGAAGGAATAGAGATTGTTGATGCTAACCAAACGATGTTATCGATGATTGGTTATGAATCTAAGAATGAGATTATTGGAAAAACACCGCTAGACTTTTCGGCTGAAATGCAAGAGGGAGGAGAGTCAGCAAAACGAATTCAACCGATTATTCAGAAAGTGATAGATGAGGGTGCAATTGCATTTAATTGGAAATATCAAAAAGTAGATGGAACCATATTCGATGTAGAAATCAATGGCGTATTGGTAGAAGTGCGTGGCGAGATTCCCGTTATGCAGTTTACGTCTAGGGATATCACGGAAAGGAAACAATATTTAGACAGCATTGAAGCGTCTCGAAAAGAAATTCTTCGGGTTCAGGGTGAATTGAAAGCGCGTGAATCTGTATTGAATAAAGCAGCACTAGTTACTGAAACAGACCTTTATGGAACCATCATTTATGCCAATGAGAAGTTCTGTGAAATATCAGAATATACCCTTGATGAAGTGTTAGGACAACCGCACAATATGGTTCGACATGCTACTACGCCCAAAGCGGTATTTAAAGAGATGTGGGCAACCATTCAGGCGGGTAAAGTATTCCAAGCACGATACAGAAATAAAACAAAATCTGGCGGTTCGTATTGGGTAGATGCTACCATTGCTCCAGTATTAGGGGAAGATGGAAAACCAGTGCGGTACATCGGTATTCGTTTTGATATTACGGAGCAGATGAATCAGAAAATTGAAACGGATGCACTTATTGATGCCATTGGTTTATCAAATGGTATGGCTGAGTTTGATTCGGATGGCATACTGCTTAATGCAAATGAAAACTACCTCGTTAGTGTAGGCTACGATCTCCCTGAGTTAATAGGAGAACACCATAGTAAATTGGTGCCTGAGGAGTACCGCAATGCGCCAGAATACAAAAAACTTTGGGATAAGCTAGCAGATGGTGAATTTGAAATTGATACGTACCGCTCTATCAATAAGGATAATCAGATTGTGTGGTTAGAGTCGTCATTTAATCCCATTAAAGATTTTGATGGCAAGTTTAGTAAGGTAGTACAATTTACCCAAGATGCTACTCAGCGAAGAAATCGAAATAGTGAGAATCGCGGAAAGCTGGCAGCACTTGATCGATCCATGGCGGTAATGGAGTTTGAGCTAGACGGAAGTATCATTAAAGCGAATCAAAAGTATTTGGATATTCTTGGCTATGCCGAATTCGACATGTTTACGATGAAACATAGTGATATTTGCTTGCCCGAGGAAAGAAATACACCCGCCTATCAAGCGTTTTGGAACAGCTTAGTGAAAGGGGAAATTCATACCAACGTATTTAAGCGTATTGGTCACAATGGCTCTGAGCACTGGATGGAAGGATCGTATAACCCGATTCGTGACTACGATGGAAACATCTTCAAAATTGTGGCATATATGCAAGATGTTACCCAACGTAGAACACAAAATAGCGAAAACCGAAGCCGATTGAAAGCCATTAACCAAACCAATGGTGTCATTGAATTCGATTTAGAAGGTAATGTGTTAAATGCAAATCAAAACTTCTTGGATATTGTAGGCTACAGCTTAGAAGAGCTTCGTGGACAACATCACCAGATACTTTGTGAAGAAGAATACAAGAAAAGTCAAGAATATCGCGATTTTTGGGCAAGGCTAGCTACAGGTGAGGTGTATAGTGGTGAATTTAAGCGGATTACTAAGCAAGGAACAGAGGTTTGGCTACGTGCAGCATATAACCCGATTTTGGATGCAGATGGTGATCCATTCAAAATTGTGAAATATGCAACCAATATCACCGAAGCTAAGGTGTCGTCATTAGCACTGACAGAGTTTGTACAGCAGTTAAGTAAAGGTAACTTTGATGCTGACTTAGATCTGAAAGGAATTTCTCCTAAAGGAGATGTCGCTAAAATGATGGAGAGTAATATTGCCCTCAGAGACAATTTGAGAAGAATCACTTCTGAGGTAAACCGAGTTGTTCAATTAGCGGGTAAAGAAGGGCAATTAAGTGAACGTTTTACCTTACAAGAAGGAGAAGGATCTTGGGGAACCCTAATGAAATCCATCAACGAATTATTAGAATCCATCTCCAATCCACTCATAGAAATTGGAAAGATACTTGAAGCATTATCAGATGGAAACCTAACCACTGCGTATAGCCTTGAGGCTACAGGAGACATTGAAAGTATGGCGAATGCCTTGAACTTTACCATTGATACCCTAAATGCAACGCTGCTCCGAATTGAAGAATCTTCACAAACGGTGGAAAGTGCGGCCAATCAGATGATTGACAAGTCGGGTATTATGAATGACAATACCGAAACGGTAATCAATTCCATTCAGGCCATTAACCGTGACATTCAGGATCAGGTAAAGCGAATTGAAGAATCTTCACTCCTAGTACAAGGAATTTTGGAGGCTGCCCAAGACACCAGTAGCAAAACCGAGCACATTACACTATCGGCAGGCAAAGGGATGGAGAATAGCCAAAATGGTATGAAAATCATTAATCACTTAGTGAGTAATATGATGGAAATTGCCGACTCTGCAGATTCTACGTTCGTATCGATCGAAACCTTAACGAAACGATCGGATGAGATTTCCACGACGCTGAATGTAATTACGAAAATTGCGGCCCAAACCAACTTACTCGCACTAAACGCTGCAATTGAAGCGGCAAGAGCGGGAGAAGCAGGTAGGGGTTTTGCGGTAGTAGCTGAAGAAATTCGAAAACTAGCTGAAAGTTCGGAACAATCGGCCAACGAAATTGAACGGGTAATTAAAGATGTGCAAAAAGATGTAGACTCTGCCTCACAATCCATTGAGCGGATGAAAGATAATGTGACCAATGGTAATGCTGCAACTGTAGAAGCACAGAGTGTATTTGAAGATCTCGCCCAAGCAAGTAAAGAAACCTTGGTATTCTCTCAAGAGGTAAAAGAGTCGGCAGATAATCAGCAACATGTAATTTCTGAAGTGGTAGAGAATATCGCCAGAATTGTAGCGGTATCCGACCAAACGGCACGAAATGCCAGTGAGGTGTTTAATTCATCGCAAAAGCTAGATGAGTCAGTAGGTGCCATTAACAATACCACTACTAATTTGGCTGAAGTGGCAGAGGAGCTTAAAAAACGTATTGCGCAGTTTAAATTGAAAGACAAGCGTTAATTCTGAACAATGGAAAACGAACTTGAAAATAGTGAACAAGCAACGAGGCAAATCATCGTGTTTAAAATGGGTGGAGAAGAGTACGCGCTTGATATTCAACATATTAAAGAAGTAGTACCTACTCCTCCAGTTTCTAAAGTGCCGCTCACACCAGATTACATTTTGGGGGTTGCTAATATTCGAGGTAATATACTGGCCATCGTAGATTTGGAAATCAAATTCCAATTGCAAAAAACACATGCCAATCCTCAAGAAAGCTATGCACTCGTAGTGGAAATGGCAGATATAAATATGGCCTTTTTAGTAAATGAAATTCCAAATACTTTTTCCGTGCCAATAGCAAGTATTGATCAATCACCTGCCATATTGCAAGAAGCAACAGGGCAAAAGAGTTACATTGATGGCATTGTAAAACTGGAAGATCGTTTAATTATTTTAATAGACATTCAAAGCATTGTCTCAAAAGGAGATATTCAGGCGGTAGTGCCGCCAACATAAATTGGATTTTTACTTATCAAATACGTTCTACATTCACCTTAATGTTTGACCTAAATACCATGAGTACAAAAGTTTTAATCGTTGATGATTCTTTATACATGCAAGCCATCATTAAAGATGCCTTGGAAACTGAAGGAGATCGTTTTGAGATTTTGGGTACTGCTAGTGATGGAGAATCTGCCATAGATATGGCCTTCGAACTACAACCAGAACTCGTTACACTAGATAATATTTTACCCGATATGCTAGGGCTTGATGTCATTAAAACCTTGAAAGACCAAAAGCCTGAAATTAAAATATTAATGATTAGTGCTGTAGGACAGCAGTCAGTCATAAACACAGGGATTTCTTTAGGAGCAGATGGGTATTTGGTAAAACCCTTTACTACAGAGCAATTGTTAGAGAAAATTTCAGAAATTAAATCGGTATAAAAGTGTGTATCACAAATGGGGTATTATGGTTCAAGTTTGTGACTTGGGCTGGTAAACGATGGAAATTGGCAGACTTCTGACCTACTATCATACCATCGGGTTGCCAAAGCAAACCATTTGTGAGATTCACTAAGAACCTGTTTGCATTTTTTGTTTAGCCAAAAGAAAAAGTTCAAACAGGCTCTAACACACAAACAATTTATTTCTCTTAGACAGAGAGACACAAGAACAGCCTTAAATCAACAGACCATTTCTTACATTGTTAACTACTTAAACCATTCATTCACCAAAAAGGCTAACATCATGTCTATGAAAGTATTAATTGTGGACGACTCCAGCTTTGCCATCAGCATGATCCGAAAAGTTGTGGAGAGCATGGAGGGATATGAGGTTGTGGGAGAAGCAAAAGATGGGCGATCGGCCTATAAACAAGCTCAAAACCTAAATCCAGACATCATTACATTAGATAATATTTTACCCGATACGATTGGAACAAAATTGATAAAACCATTAAAAAAACTGGATCCTGATGTGAAAATTTTAATGATCAGTGCCATCCAACAAGCTACCGTTACGCAAGAAGCGATAGACCTTGGAGCCGATGATTATTTAGTAAAACCTTTTCAAGATCGGGAATTGATTGAGGCATTGACTGATCTAAAAGTCAATATCGGGTGGTAACTTTAGTGATTACGTATTTCCATGAAGGATGATGAATTAAAAGCCATATTTCTCGCAGAAGCCTTATCGAGCTATGAGGAATTAAATCGGCTTTTTACACAGTTGGAAAAAAATAACCGCGATCAAAGTGCGATTGAGGCAATTTTTCGAATTACCCATACACTTAAAGCAAATGCAGCGGCAATGGGCTATGATGCCATCTCTGAGATTTCTCACATGTTGGAAGATATCTTCAGCATCATGAAATCTCAACAAATGGAGTTGACCGATCGGGTATTTAATGATTTATTTCGAGCAAATGATAAACTAGGTGATTTAATTGAGGCAATTAAATCAGAAAAAAAAGTGCCGTACAAAGGACTCACCACAAAGTTGAGGGTCATTTTACGAAACTTAACGGAGCAAACGACTCAACCAGAAACGGAGCCACCAGCGTTGCTGCAAAAAGTAGATGAGCCAGAAGCGCACAAGGAAACTAAGGAAACCCAACCCAATGCCGCGGAGTTGGCATTTTCCGACTTTGTGCAAGTGCCCATCGAAAAGCTCGACCAGCTCTTGAATTTGGTGAGTGAATTGGCCATTGAACGCGATCGGCTACTTACAGCTAATCTGTTACAAGATAAAACGAATACCAAGCACCTACCCACTACCGATTACAGCTCCTTGTATCGCATTACTTCTGATTTACAGTATGCGGTCATGTCTGTACGCTTAGTGAAAGTACATGTGCTATTTAATAAATTTCATCGCATTGTTCGAGATGTGGCCTCTTTTGAAAAAAAGAAAGTCGATCTGGTATTGGAAGGGACCGATATTGAAATTGATCGGAATGTACTCCAAACCATTAGTGAGTCATTAATTCATTTGGTACGCAATGGGATTAGTCACGGATTAGAACAAGAAGAGGAGCGGAAGCAACAGCAAAAATCACCAGCAGGGGTGTTGACCTTGCGAGCGCGTAATGATAAAGATGCTGTGGCCATTGAAGTAATAGACGATGGTCGAGGAATTGATGCACAGGTAATTAAACGAAAAGTATTAGAAAAGGGATTGGCTTCGGCTGAATACCTCGATATTCTTTCAGAGCGGGAGATCGTGCAATACATTTTTGCAGCTGGATTTAGCAGCAAAGATGAAGTAACAGAGGTATCAGGAAGGGGTGTGGGCATGGATGTCGTGAAACGCTCCATCGAATCGATTGGTGGAGACATCCAAATTGATACGAAAGTAGGAAAAGGCACATCATTTACCTTATTGCTACCAGCTTCGATGGCAGTAAAAAAGGTATTACTGTTTGAAGTGGGGGAAAGTAGATTTGCCATTCCCCTGCTGTATATAGAATCGGTGATTTTGATGCGTAAAAAATCGGTACGTAAAGCAGGTAAAGGATTAATCGGAACGTATGCAGATATCACACTCTCCATGATTTTTTTGCGAGACTTGTTTCAAATGGACAAGCAGGAAGAAGATGCCTATTTGTTTCAAAACAGCTTTGATGCACTGCCTGATCAGGCACAATTTCATGTAGTGCTTATCAATATTGAAGGGAGAACTATTGGGTTAGTGGTAGATAAGCTGATGCAACAAAAGGAGATTATTGAAAAGCCATTGAAACAACCCATTGGGCATACGCAATTTATTAATGGAGCTTCGATATTAGGTGATGGAAATGTGTGCCTAATATTAGATGTTCCTGCTATTGTTCGGCAATTATTTAAGAAAATTAGTAGCTAGTATTATGATTTTAGGTTTGAATCAGGAAGAGTTTGAAGTAGCAAAAGAGCTGACAAATGTAGCACTTGCCAACGCCACGGAGTCGTTTTCTAAGATGACAGGCGATAAATTTACCTTTCAAGATATCGAAGTTAACATCAATCACTTCCAACTTGATCCAAGCTTTGACTCATTAAAAGAGCCCCTGTACATCATGCTTACCGAGTATTTAGGAGATGTACTTGCGGATACCTTTCTGGTGATTAACCCCGAAAATGCCGAAAAAATAGCCAGCATGCTTTATCCATCTCCCAATATTAATGAAGAACTGAAAAATGCGATTTTATTAGAAACAGATAATATTGTGGCTGCGGCTGTGGCTACAAAATATGCCGACTTCCTAAATCATTCCGTCACTGGCGATGTCCCAAAAATGGTTCGTAAGAGCCCTTCTGAGACGCAAAAATACATTAATGATAAATTAGAAAACGATCATACACATTTTTCGTTTATCACTAATTTTAAGTCAGAAGAACATCAACTGGAAGCGTATTTTATTTGTGCCTTTCGAGATTCATTCGGAAGTGCTGTAAAATCCATTGCCACCAAACAAGAAACGATCGACTTACTTGATGAGCAAGTAGGCTTTACCAAACAATACTTGAGAGATCGTTAAAAAACTAGCTTAGTTTTTACAATTATCTGAGAAGCATCGTACCTTTGCACCTGAATGTAAAAAAAATGTGTTATGAGCAATATAGATGAAATTCCCGATGAAGCAGGAAACGTGAATTGGGACAAGTTGGAGGGAAAAAAGTCAGATGATAAACCCAAAAAAAAGAAAGTAATTGATTTGGAAGAAGAAGTGCAGGAAGAAATGAAAAACTTGACAGCAGATGAAAAATCAATGCTTTATCCCGATGAGTTTTTAGCAGATATCAATTTTATGCGCAAAGATTTAGGCGTTGGAGATTACGACATTTCTCACCTAAAGGAAGATCCTAAAAAGGACGATGAATAAAAGCGAATTGAGGCAAACTTGTAACGAGTTTGCCTTTTTAATTTTAATTTCACAAGGAATACGGACTTGTTATTAGCGTTAGCGACAACGTCTGCTAAGAACTTTCAAATCAAGTAAATCTTCAGATTTGCCAAGTATCAAATTCAATGAATAAGGCCGTTTAGATTTAATTTCTCAATAATAAAACCGTCCCTTTTTTGGTAAAGGAATTTCCAAACGTATCCGTTCCTTCAATAATATAGGTATAGACTCCCTGAGGTTGTTGGTTATTTTCAAAAGTTCCATCCCATCGATCATCTAAACTTTCAGACCTAAAAATTTTTACTCCCCAGCGATTATACACTTCAAGCTGAATGGATTGAATAAACTTACCATGCACTTCAAACTCATCATTTAGTCCATCATCATTAGGCGTAAACGCATCAGGAACGATGATCTCTAAAGCTTCTACAAACTCAATCACATTTGAATAAACAACCTGCGCTGCGTTGTTCAGAGAAACGGCTTTTAAACGATATCGTTTTATTTGTTGGTCAGCAAAAGGCCCTGGATCAAGGTATTCAAGTTCATTAAAAGCTAAGGCCGGAAATGTTTCGGCTACCGATCCATCATCGTTGAGGGTTTCTAGTACAAACTCGTAGTCATTCCCAAAACCGACATAAGGATGCCAGCGCAACTGGTTGTCAAAACCAATTTTTTCGCCCGATAAAATTAAGTTGCAAAAGGAAGTGGAGCTCGATTCATTTTCACAGGCATCTTTTACCGATAATTGATAACAAATGGTATCGGTTGTTGGGTCAGCCGCGCTATCAATCCATGCTCCCGTTTGGGAAAGTACATTGATGGTATCGGTTGTATTCCTCCATGTTCTGAACAGTAACAAACTCGCGATCTCTTCGCCTTCGCTTAAACTCCAAGAAACTACAAGTTGTCCATTGACTACAGATGGGAGCAAACTTTCAACCGTAATGGGTTGTTGAGTACCTATGGCAACTACGTTTCCTAAATCGAGTGTATCGGTACGGTTGCCACTCAAAGACACCACCAATTGATAGTGATAAGACTGTCCACAAAAGATGTTCATGTCATCGTACCTAATTGCAGTGTTCGCAGGACTGGTAAGCAATACATCATCTCTAAAAATCTGATAACTCACCAAGTCTAACGCTTCATATGACTCCCAGCGAATCACATTGGCATCTCCTTCCGCGTTGGCAGATGCCGTTAATAGCGGAAGTTCCGCAGAGTATACGGTATTTCCTCCGCATGGGTTGAGGGCTCCGATGCGATAAGTATAGGCAGCCGTTAAAGACTTTCCTGATAGCATCAAACTGTTTGTTCCATCACTCAATGCTGCAACTTGTTGGAATGCGCCACTCCCTTCTTGTTCTTCTAAAATGTAATGGACATTTGCGGGAAGTTCATAGTATAAGGTAATGTCGCCTGCTTGGGTTCGTTTAGAAGCGGATAAGGTTGCTGGTGGAATGTCGGCACTAGCTGTAATTCTAATTTCCACATTTCCACAAGCATCAGGACTAGCATTAAAAAATCCTTCTGCCAATACAGTATAATCACCCGCCGCAGCATATTGATGGATCATCGTCTCATTAGGTTGTAAGGTCAGAACTGTACCATCACCCATATTCACCCGAATAGCATCGTAAACGGTATCTGTTGTTTGAACAAAAGCTTGGTTATTTTCACAGATCAATACTTCAATGGATGGCGCTACAGGTTTACATACCCGAATGATATTTGAAAAGACAGAATCCAGTGCTCCACCGCCAGTATTCGAGCCAATTTCTTGAAAAATGGAATAATGTTGGCACACGGAATCTGGATTCGTGACGGTATACGTGTAGGTAGTATCACTTGTGGGACTAGAAGATGAGGGATATTCAAAAATGTAGTTTGCAGGTGAACCAGAGCAGTTGGTTAAGGTGATTGATAAGGGTTCACAACCACTGGTTTTATCCAATTGAATGCATGGTTGTGCCCATAGGTTAGCGACTGAAAAAAATACCATTAGAAAAAAAAACAATGATTTGAACATTGTCATTTTTCTGTTAACTACTAAATATTTTATCCTAAAATCCATGATCAAAAAGCTGCTCTCTATAGGATTAACGTAAGCTACATTAAAAAGTGTTCTTTATCCAGCGCACTTTTTAAAATAATTATCTTACCATTTAGACAATCATCACGCCAGATATGCCGAATCGTAAAAATACCATAATTGTGCTTTCGCGAAAACGGATAAAGAAATGAGCGAAATAAAGTAGATAAGTGACTCGCTATTTGCGTTAATAGCGAAAACCATGTATTTTAGATAAACTCCTGAAAAGGAATACGATACATGATTTATTTTAGGTTAAAACGCATTTTTTTATAAATTTCTTTTATCTTAGGTGAAAAGCCCTATTTTTGTGCTGCTTTTGGGGGATTAGCTCAGCTGGCTAGAGCGCTTGCATGGCATGCAAGAGGTCATCGGTTCGACTCCGATATTCTCCACAATATAAAAAAGCCCTAGGGTTTCAGCACGTAATTCAGCTGTTATTCTAGGGCTTTTAATATGCGCCTTCATCCTTCAATCAACCAAATCCTCGCATAAAGCAATGGCGAAACTTAAACATATTATCAAACAACTTTCTGAGGAAGATTTCAGATCTATACATGACCAACTCATTGATAGCAATGCCGACAAATCTGCATACCTATTAAAATCTATGAGAGAAAAGCGCATTTCTGATGCTAAAATCATGGAAGAGTTGGAAGTTAATACTAATGCTTATTACACGCTTCGTTCTCGCCTAAATCAAAAAATAGAAGATTACTTGCTTCAACAGATGGAAAGCCCGCGGACGGATTTGTTGAAAAAAGTAGCAAACATCAATGAAACGGTTTTTACGAAAAAACGAGCCATTACCGTAGCTACACTCAAAAAATTGGAAAAAGAATTGAAAGACTATGACCTTTCCAATGAGTTGACCATTGTCTATAAAACGCTTAAAAAACTTCATGTAAATACCGAAGAGCATTTTTCTTATTCTAAGCTTTACAATGAGCATGTGGCTTACATGCTTGCTATGGATAAAGCGGAGGATTTACTTGCCGAATATTTTAAAAAGTTTGGTTATTATTCATTAACGGGTGATGAAGTTGATCGGTTGGGATTAACGCTTTTACAGCGTGAGGTTGATAATGTCTGTAATTTGTATCAATCGCATCGTTTGTACATCTACCAAAGCTGCTTGAATGTATTTCATCGCTTATTTGTAGATCCTGAAATGAGCACAGAGGGGCAAGAGCCCATTGAGGATATTCTGAAGAAAGCGCAGCAAATTTTTGATATCTATTACCTCGATGCCATTTACTATCATTTACAAGTGGTATTTGAGTTTTTAAATCTATTGTATTACGATCATTTTAAAGTATTCAGAAAGGCAGAAGAGTATTATAGCAGCGTGAATGAAAAAGCGGGGTTGTTGCTTTCGAACTTTAGCCTATATACGTATCCTGCTACGTTGCTCCACACGAAACTGGAACGCCACTTACGATTGGGTACAGAAGGAGAGTTATTTGAGGAAAATGAGGCTTTATTTGATGATTTTGAAAGTGACATCAATGATGTGCCAAAGCATTTGAATTATGTGATGTATCGTGCCATTTGTTGTTATTATGGCGGAAAGTTTAATGAAGCGGCAAAGTGGATTAATAATTTGTTGAATGATGTGAGTATGAGGCGCTTCCCAAATGCCGTACTCGAAATCAAGTCGATTTTGGCGCTACAATATTGCTGCATGCACGATTTTGATTTATTCAATCAATTAGTGAATAGTGTGCAACGGCAAATTCGAATTTTGGGTAAAGAGAACTGTGAGGATATTGTGATTTTCATTAAAATGCTGAAAATTTCGATTAGCCCAGCAAAACGCGATAAATCGAATAAAATCCGCGCCCTCATCAATAAATACAAAAATATCGAGCAATCTCGCTTATTTAGCCCGACACGCTTCATTCGTATGGATGATCGTTTTGTGGATTTATTGGGAGATGATTAAGCTGTAATGCTACTTAGCGACAAGACAAAAAATGGGATGTTTCCAATGAAGCATCCCATTTCTTATAAATGATAGCGAGTAAATTACCTGACGGTACTTCCATTTTCAATTTTACGTTCGGGAGAAATGAACGATAGTGAACCGTCTCGATCCTCCGCCATCAAAATCATGCCTTCTGATGCAATGCCTTTAATGGTACGGGGAGCCAAGTTAACCAATAAACTGACTTGCTTACCAACTACTTCTTCGGGTTTATAATATTCGGCAATTCCACTCACAATGGTGCGGGTATCTACTCCTGTATCTACCGTTAACTTCAGTAGCTTTTTTGTCTTCTTAACCTTTTCTGCATGCAAGATTGTGCCTACACGAATATCCATTTTAGTGAAGGCATCAAAACTGGTTTCCTCCTTCACAGGTTCTGCAGGAACAGCCGCAAGTTTCGATTTCTCAAGCTTTTTGAGCTGTTCTTCCACTACGCTATCTTCTACTTTTTGGAACAACAGTTCGGATTTATTAAGTCGATCATAAGGATAAAGTAAATCCATACTGCCTGCTTTATCCCAAGATAGATTTCGTAATCCAAGCATGTGCTCCATCTTTTCTGATGTTTTAGGCAGAAAAGGTCGACAAAGAATCGTTAGGTTAGCAGCAATTTGTAATGCAATATTCAAGATGGTTCCTGTTAATTGTCTATCTTCTTTTACCAATTTCCATGGAGCCATATCCGCAAGGTACTTATCTCCTAAACTTGCTAGATTAATTACTTCCTGTTGAGCTTCTTTGAACTTGTATTGCATAATCAACTCCTCAATCTTTTTCGGATATTCAGCAACACGTTCAAAAATTTCCTTATCATAACCCGCCAATTCGCCGCGAACAGGTACATCTCCATTGTAGTGCTTGTTAGTCATCACCATTGCTCGGTTGAAAAAATTCCCCAACTTAGCAACTAACTCATTATTGATTCGAATTTGGTATTGTGACCACGTAAATTCAGAATCCTTATTTTCTGGTGCGAGGCTGGTGAGCACATAACGCAGCTCATCTTGCTTGTTCGGAAAATCTTCCAAGTACTCATGTAACCATACTGCCCAGTTTTTGGAAGTAGAGATTTTGCGTCCTTCCAAATTCATGAACTCATTGGCTGGTACATTGTCAGGAAGTATATAATCCCCATGCGTTTTGAGAATGATGGGGAAAATGATGCAGTGGAAAACGATATTGTCTTTGCCAATGAAGTGAATCAATTTAGAATCTTCATCTTGCCAATACGGTTTCCAATCTTTTCCTTGTTCTTGTGCCCATGCTTTGGTGGCAGAAATGTATCCGATAGGTGCATCTAACCAAACATACAATACCTTTCCATCAGCATCTTTTAAAGGCACCTTCACGCCCCAATCCAAATCACGCGTCATGGAACGCGCTGCCAAACCGCCATCTACCCAAGACATGCACTGTCCTAAGACATGTTTTTTCCATTCCTTTGGATTGTGATGTTGTTTGCCTTCTAAGATTCCTTCCCCAATCCACTCTTTTACCCAAGCTTCGTGATCTTGCATCGGCAAATACCAGTGCTTGGTTTTTTTCAGGACAGGTTTACTGCCGCTTAGGGTTGATTTCGGATCAATTAAATCGGTAGGGCTTAAAGAGGAACCACACTTTTCACACTGATCGCCGTAAGCCTCATCGTGGCCACATTTAGGACAAGTTCCTTTAATGTATCGATCGGCCAAAAACTGTTGTGCTTCTTCATCAAAATATTGCTCTGATTCTTTTACCTCAAACTTGCCGAGTTCGTGCAACTTTGAGAAAAACGATTGAGCAGTTTCGTGATGCGTTTTTTCAGAAGTACGGTGATAGATGTCGAAAGAGATGCCAAAGTTCTCAAACGTATTTTTGATGAGTTTATGGTACTTATCAATGATTTGCTTAGGGCTAATATTTTCTTTTTTAGCACGCAACGTAATGGCAGCACCATGTTCGTCACTTCCACAGATGTACACCACATCTTTTCCTTTCATACGTAAGTAACGCACAAAAATATCTGAAGGCAGGTAGGCTCCTGCAATATGTCCAATGTGTAAAGGCCCATTTGCGTAAGGCAAAGCGGCTGTTACTGTATATCTTTTCACTTCTTTTCCTTCCATGCTGTTGTCTCTCGCTTTTTTCGGTCAACGCGTAATTGGCTCCTTTTGATATCCCATCCAAGTAAAAAACTCCCTTCCAATCCATTTGGAGCACTAATTTAAGTGTGCAAAGTTAGGAATTTTTTATAGGGAAGGAAATATGTCTCTTGCTATTTTGAAGCGCGCATCCTTTGAGGATTGATTTAATCAAAAAATGGTATTTTTTCGATGTAATATTAGCTTATTGGAGGATAGGAGTAGTAGAAATATGATATTCTACATAACTCCAACTCTTCGAAGAAGTGCCCTTTGAAATCATCACCCAAACTCGCCACTCACATACTTTTGAGCTAGCTCATGTTGGGGGTTGGTGAAAAACTGATGCGTTTCGGTAAATTCGATGAGATCACCCAGATAGAGCATGGCAATTTTATCGGCAATCCGTTGAGCCTGTTGCATATTGTGCGTGACAATAATAATAGTGAAGTCCTTTTTAAGTTTTAGCGTCAACTCTTCAATTCTCTGCGTGGCAATTGGGTCCAAAGCAGAGGTGGGTTCGTCCATTAGGATGACTTCTGGTTTAATAGCAATACAGCGGGCAATGCACAAACGTTGTTGTTGCCCTCCAGAAAGTGATAAAGCAGGTTGATGGAGCTTGTCTTTCACTTCTTCCCACAAAAAAGCATCCTTCAAGCTTTCCTCTACACGCGCTTGAATTTGATGCTTGTTGTGTATGCCATTTACCCTTAACCCAAAAGCGACATTATCAAAAATGGATTTTGGGAACGGGTTGGGCTTTTGAAACACCATTCCGATGCGGGTACGGATATCATTTACATCTGCTTTCGAGTTGTAAATGTTGTCATTGTCCAATTTAATGTGGCCTGTTATAGAAACATCACTTTGCAAATCATGCATGCGATTCATACAGCGTAAGAGTGTAGATTTTCCACAACCTGACGGACCAATTAACGCTACGATAGAGTTGGACTTTACATCAAAGCTGATTTCTCTCAACACCTGTTTATTCCCAAAGGAAAGCGAAATATTTTCTACTGTTATTTTAGTCATGTTACCATGCATTAGATTCGTTTTCGATATTTTTCCCTGATATAGAAAGCAAGTAAATTCAGCGTAAACACTAAGAATAATAAGACCAATGCAGTGCCATAAGCTAATGGCCTAACTCCTTCTATATCATGATGTTGTGTAGATAGTATGAATAAATGATACGGCAATGCCATAAATTCGTCAAAGACACTTGTTGGCAAATAGCGTTGATAGAAAAACACCCCTGTGAATAAAATGGGTGCGGTTTCGCCAGCAGCACGTGAAAGTGCGAGTATGATCCCCGTGATGATGCCTGGTATACTAAACGGAAGTACAATTTTGTAAATCGTTTCCCATTTGGTTGCCCCCAAGGCAATTGCTCCTTCTTTGATCTCGTTAGGTACGGTTTTCAGTGCTTCTTCAGTGGCGGTGATGATGTAAGGCAAAGACATTAATCCAAGTGTTAATCCTGATGCGAGCAGGGACGTACCCATTCTAAATGCTTGAACAAATAAAGCAACTCCAAACAATCCGTATACAATGGATGGAACACCAGCTAAGTTTCTAATCGAAGCCCGAACCATTCGGGTACCCCAATTATCTTTTGCATATTCATTGAGGTAAATTGCAGCAGAAATGCCTAATGGAATGGCAAAAATAGCTGTAATAATGGTAACCAGTGTGGTGCCGATAATGGCGGGAAATATCCCTCCAGCCGTCATGCCTTGCTTGGGATAGCCAAAGATGAATTCGAAACTTAGAGCAGGAGCACCTTTGCCAAAAATATCCAATAGGATAATGGCTAATGATGCAAGACTGATAAATGTGCAAAGCCAGATGGCGAATAGCCCCGTTTTATAAATGAATTGTCTTTTCATAAGGCATGCTTTTGTAGTTTTGAGGTAATTCGATCAGCAGTGACATTAATTAACAGGGTAATGAGGAATAGTACAATTCCTAATACAAAAAGGCTGTAATAATGTGGGGTGTCGTATGGAACTTCCCCCATTTCGATGGCAATGGTAGCTGTAATGGGCTGCACGGAACTAAAAATGCTTTCAGGCATGGCCACAGCATTACCAGTAGCCATTAATACGGCCATGGTTTCGCCAATCACGCGACCCATTCCCAACATGATGGCTGCAATAATTCCAGAAGAACTCGCTGGAATAGTCACTTTTATTAAGGTTTCCCACTTATTGGCTCCGAGTGCATAAGACGCTTCTTTAAATCGATTCGGAACCGCATAAATCGCATCTTCGGCGATGGAAATGATGGTTGGCAACGACATGACCGCTAACAGAATAGCTCCGTTTAAGGCATTCAAGCCATTACTAATTCCAAATAATTTTGATAGAATTGGACCTAATAATACAATCCCTAAAAAACCAATGGTTACTGAAGGAATGGCATTTAACATTTCTATAGCGGGTTTCACAAATCGTTCAACCTTTTTGGGTGCAAACTCAGATAAATAAGCAGCTGCTCCAACGCCAATAGGAACAGCAATGACCATCGCCATCAAGGTCAGCATAACAGAACTGAACACCATAGATAAAATGCCGTATTTTGGTTTGGTGTATGCACTGGGCGCCCAGTCAATGGTAAGAAACTCATTAAAGTTGATGTCCTTAAATACCATTAGCCCATTGCTCAATAACATCAAAAAAATGCCCAAAAGCACGGCAACAGCAAAGGCTCCAGAAACTTTAAAGAATTGCTTAAACAGCTTATCAATCCATCTTCTTTTCATTATTGAGATAGCTTAAGTTTTGTTGACGATAACTTTGAGAAATAGGGAAATAGCCGTTGTTTCCAATAATTGTTTGACCTTCATCGCTTAACTCAAACAGAATGAAGTCTTTGAGTTTGCCCGAAGGCGTGCCATCAATGTATTGATACAGTGGTCTGATAATGGGGT
This sequence comes from Flammeovirgaceae bacterium, assembly GCA_049600855.1. Classification (GTDB taxonomy): domain Bacteria; phylum Bacteroidota; class Bacteroidia; order Cytophagales; family Flammeovirgaceae; genus JBMYQA01. The sequence goes on from JBMYQA010000001.1 coordinate 32,297, forward strand.
AAATGCCTTGCTTGATATTGGTGAGAATGAGTGGGTTTATGGCATCTTCTTGTTGATCTTTTTTGATGCTCAATACTTTTACTCCATCAATCAACTCGCCTTCTTTCGATAACAGGTAACCGATCCCGACATAACCGATGCCTGCTTTATCTTGCTTAATGCTTTCAATGATTTGGGCTGTGCCATTCATTTGCTTCATTTTCAAAGAATAATCGGCTTTGAGAATTTCCTGTTGGATGAAGGTAAACGTGCCTGAGTTTCCTTGTCGCCCATACAGTGAAATCTCTTGATCTGGCCCGCCAAATGTTTCCCAATTTTGCTGATGCCCCATGTAAATGGATCGAATTTGAGAAAGGCTTAAGCTATCAACAGCTAATGATTCATGAACAATGAAGCATAAAGCGTCTACAGCAAAAACTAATGGAATTACATCTACTCCACGTGATTTTGCCAGTTCAAGCTCTGATGCTTTAAATGCTCTGGAAGAGTTAGCGATATCTGTTTTTTTATTGATCAGTGAGGCAATTCCAGTTCCCGAGCCTCCTCCCGTTACCGCTATGGAAACATTAGGATCAGATTCCATGTAAATCTCAGCAAGCTGCAGCACCAAATTTACTTCTGTATCCGAGCCTCTGATGACAACCGTTTCGAAGGATGAAGATTGGTAACAACCAACGAGAACCAAGCAAACCAAGAATGATAATTTTTTTATCATACTACCTATTGAATTGAATGATAAACTTATTCTTAGCTCAAAAGTAGCACGATTGAGAGGACTCAAAATTGAGATTTGTCAGGTCAATTGAAACCTTTATCAGACTTTAATTTCACCTATATTTAATATAAATCAAGCATGAATTCACAGTTGCTATTTCATGAATATAATCATAGTTTGTTAACTTATTTGTACGTCAAAAGTTGTTTTTACTCCGTTAACGCTTTGTGTTTAGCTCAGGATAAACATGCTGCGCGATTCCCTAGATAACGCCTCCGAACTGACATTTTGATTTTCCTTTCTCGCTCTGATTTTTCCTACGATGTTTCCTAGCTTTTTTGTGCTGTCTTCAATGTCGTTATGCAGTTTGGTGTTGATCGCAAATTCTCGAAAGATGGATTTGATTTCATCCCCATTAAAACCCACGGTGCTTTCGCCGATGCTACTCACAATTTCGCTGCTAATAGATACCTCAAACTTTTTAGCATAAATGTTAGTGATGGCTTTTCGTGCTTCAAGATCAGGGAGATCAATGGCAATGGGCTGAAAGCGACTTGGGCGAAGTAAGGCTTCATCAATGATATCGAGTCGGTTGGTCGTGCCAATTACTAAAACGGGCACATCAGGACGAAATCCATCCATTTCGGTTAATATTTGTGCCACCATGCTATTTCCTACTCGCGTTCCGCCATCGGATTGACTTGATCGCTTGGTGGCAATGGAATCGAACTCATCAAAAACCAATACCGATGGGGCATTTCTTCGCGCTTCAGCAAAGGTTTCTCGAATTTTGCGTTCACTTTCACCAACATACATGTTCACTACCTCAGGACCAGAAACGACCATTACATTTGCATTCAGTTTATTGGCCACTGCTTTGGCAAATAATGTTTTTCCCGTTCCAGGAGGGCCATAAAAAATGAATCCCCTTGGGATTAACTCTTGCCGCAGCTCATCATGTATATTTAATGCATGTCCTTGAATCAAGTGGATCGATTCCTCTAATTTGGCTTTTACTTCTCGGTATCCTCCAATATCTTCAAACTGAACATTAGGAACAGAAAAGTTATTCGAAGTTTTCGATTTAAAAACCTGTATGGCATCTTTCAATTGTTCCATCGTGAGCAATTGTTGACTTACGCGTTCATTAATTGCATAGGTAATGGCTTGCCTAATTTTTAATGGATTCATGCCTGAAATGACCCGATACAGTTCTTCAGAATCAAATTCAGCAAAGTGGTCGATTTCTTCTTGTGAAAGTAAAATATTGGCCGTGGGCTTTAATTTACCTTCAAATACAGTTGCTCTAGGCACGCCTGTTAAGGTTTTTTGCATGGAAAACCGAGAGGAAAGTACTTCGGGAATGTCAAATGATATATCTGTAAACGCCAAAATGGGGCGATTGACATTGCGGTATAGCAGTTGAGCAAACTCACGTGCCCCATCAGAAAGGTAATGAGAGCCTCCAGTTAATAAATCGAAGTGCGGGATCACTAAGATGACATCGCTTTTATTGCTTTTGGCAAATTTTCTGAACATTTGAATTTGGTCGAGCAATAAGCTGGAACTGCCTTGTTCTAAATCAATGATTTCTAATAACTCGTATCCGCCATTTACTTGGTCAATGATGGCTTCCCACAAGTATTTCGTCATAATTTTATCACATCGAATTAAGATGGATAAGCCTAATTTAAGTTCGTCAGCCGTTTGAGAAATTTCTTTTTGATAAATACTGCGTATGATTTGCACTTGGTGTACCTTATGCACAAAATTCTCCTTTTGAGGGACAATAGGTTGTGTTTTGGGTAATGCAGGCGTTGTAGACGACTCAACAGACTTCTGGTGAATCATTCGATCTATTTTGTGTTCAAGGTATAGTTGATTTTTGCCTTCCAAAAACTGGCTTCCACATTTGAAGGGAACTACCGCTACCACTTTATCCATAAAAACGATTTCTAAGTAATAACGATCCTGAAACCATATGCCCTTATTATCGGAGCCCCATCCCGTTGTGATGGAAATTAGCTCATCACTTTGTTTAACATGTTTCAACTCAGCATTTGAGCCTTTTAAACTTCCAGAAGAGGTGTAAAAGTTAAAGAAAAATTCGCCCTGCCAATTTTTCCCTAATGTATTGCGAAATGCAAAATTCACCCATACGTATCGGGTGTCTTCACAATTAAATTCAGTCATGTAGACACGTTCCTTCACGTCAACACCAATGGAACTCCCCTCGTACAGCGCAGCACTTTCCACACTGAAGTAGGGTTTATAAGTGTCATTCGCATAGGTAGCATCCTCCACGTAAAAGGTGATTTCACCCAATTTCTTCTTGTTGGAAGAATCTTCGATGAAATAAGCTTCCCATAAATAGGTACCCGCTTTCCAAAAACCACCCGCAGATTTATGCCCCCAACCTTCCCGAATGTAAAGGATATGATCTTGCATAGACGCCTGAAGTTTTACGTTTTGCGTAGTAACTTCAGTCATGTTTGCACCAACAAGTTGGTAACAAACCAACTGGAGATTAGCTTCCCAATCATTGATATCATAGCGCTTATTATACATGGAAAGTTCTAAGTACAAATAGCTCGTTTCCCTTTGCTCAAAAACTCTTCTGTATTTCTTTTTACCATCTGCTAGCCATTCGGTAGAACCATAAACTTTTAAATCCTTAAACTTATAATTGTTTGTTTCCCCCATTGCTGTAGATTCTTTAGGGTGATTGGTTTTCTTGAAAACGGTTGTTTTAACTGTTTTTTGCTTCTTAGTTTTAGCCGGTAGTTGCGTTTTGCTAATGGGAGTTGGTGGCAAAATATGTTTTGCTTTTAAGTTACGATTCACTTCTTTTTTGACGGTATCAGGGTGGTGGAGCCAAACCTGTAATGCCGTGTTATACTCGATTAAAAGCTTTTTAAACTGGTCTTGTGATACTTGATAAACAGATACATCAAATTTCTTGATTAATGGATAAACTTCTCGATATAAATGCTGGTTGGTAATGTTTTTCTTATAAAAACGAATGGTGTTTTGGCTAACCACTAGGCCATTTACCCTATCAAGAAGTGTAAAAGAAGCATAAGTCAAAAAGAAAGTCGCAATGGTGAGTAAAAGAATGACCCACCAGCGATAATCCATTAAGAATAATAGAAACGGCGTGATGGCAAATGCAATGACAAGTGTTAGTATTACGCTAATACGGGCGCTCTTGAGTAGAAAAGTGCAATTTGCATCCAATAACGCATTGACTGTTTTAAAGCGTTGATCTACGCTGTAGTCTTTGTTGGATAGCACCTGTTTATTACTAAAGGCATTATACAGGCTTAGAAAGAATACAGGCCCAATTACGATGGCAGATAAAAAAAGAACATGCTCAAAAAAGATGAAGTAAAGGAATAGTCCCGATATAATCAAAACCCCGATATTACATCCCAAAACATCAAACCGATCTGCATCATCGTAGATCAGCAATGGGCAAATAAGAAAGAGAATCCCCAAGACTAATCCTACGATCCAATTTGAAAAGCTAGCTAAGGACATCATACTTTCAGTGAAGCCTGGATCAAGGATATAGCTGATGTCATAGCCCAATTTAGTTAGTAAAATCAACGCAGATATGCTGCCGAGTACTTTAATTCTAAGCGGATAAATGACGCGTGTAAACGTTGATTTTGAGTTCTGTTTACTCATCGCAAAAATGTAATGGTAGAAATTGGGTTTAAACTGTAGGTAGATGAGAAAAAACAAACTCGTTGTTACGCTAGCAAGTGCCAATGATTGGTATACCATAGCGCTAGTAATATTTTGCGTAGCGTAGAAAGATACGCCTAAATAGCTTGTGCTGAGTACAATAAAGCTTGCTATGATGATGAATAAATAACGAATTTTTAAGCCCATGATTTTTTTGGTTCTTTTAAGAAACGGTTTTGAAATTAGTCTTGAAGTTTTTCCCAAACAGTCTCTAAATGATTAGACAATCCAATAAGGGAAGTACTCCATTTCTAGCTGATCTTCCTTTTTCGCATAAAATCTTAATTTATTGGTTAGGTCGTGTTCGATATTCACCAATGCAGCAATTTGCCAAGGAAACCGAAAGGTGGTGAAATGCAGCTTTAAATCGGGTAAGGATAACCCAAATCCTTCATCGCCTGCTGGAAATAAATGGGTGTGATACCAACCCAGTATTTTTTTTCCTGCCATCTTTGGAGATCGAAGGATCTTATTAATCTCTGAGAAGGATTCTCCTGTAAAAATTAACTCCACAGAACTTGCGCCTATGTGCTTGGCATCAATCACATCCGTAATTTTAATAATGTGGCATTGCGTGCGTTCTTGTTCGAGGTAAGCATGACCAACCACAAAACCGCCTTCTTCATAAGCAAGCGAATAGCGTTTTTCTTCGATAAATGATTGGTGGGCATCTCGTGTGACAAGCACTTTTAACCGAGCTTCCACTTGCGCTGCATCAACCGTGATGTTAAATTCTTTCAACGATTTTAAGGGCAATGCCTCTTTTTTTACTTCTTTAATGCTAAACTTCTTTACCAGATTTTTGGAATGCATCGCCTTAAATTCGCCCACAACATTGGGTTTGAGAATACTGCTGGAGTGATCGGTGACAATAGCGATTTTATTGAATTTACCCTTAGCGAGAAAATTCAATAAATTACTTTTTTCTTCAAAGAGTAAGTGTTGCTGATCGTACACGCGAATGGTAATTGATGCCTTTTCATTGGATAGTTGGTGTTGACTTATGAACTGCTCAGCATCATCAATCTCAATTTCAACGCGTTTATCTACGATGGATATATTTATTAATTTTTTGAGTACTTCTGCGAGTTCATATTTATCAGCGTTATTGCGAATTTGCATTAACCTGTTATTTATTTTTAATTCTATTTGCATAACGAAGAATAGGTTTAGCTCTTGAATTGTTGTCAAAACAGCGTTGTTTTATGCTTCTGATAGTCAATCGCTGCTGTTTAGCTTTCCAATTCTTTTACAGCAGGTTTATTTTTAGGTAACTTCCATTTCTAATTTTAGCATTATTCGGATTGCTCTGATTGATCGCGATGCCACCTGCCTGAACAATTTGTTTTTGACCCTCTTCTGACTTTGCCCAATGTGCAGCTGCTTTGTTGTAGGAACTATCTACCCAATAATTTCGATAAGCGGCAATATCGATAATGGTTTTACACAATTTTCCAAAATGCAGCCCTGGCCGATACCGATCCTCCAACTCCCCCAAGCAAACCTTTTGCTGTTTATTGGGCTGAATATTTGGATGGAAAATGGGGGTTAACCACAGCACGATAGGGGCGATCATAGGAAAGTTATTCGTTAAATAGATGCCGACTTCATGCTCTTCTCGCTTTATGGGCATGAGATGCACTCGTGCTGGTGGAGCCCAACTATTGGCTTTGAACTGTAGGATGTAGTGAGTAGGTTGCCGAGGATTATTTGCTTCTACCTTCACATCTGGATTGCTACTAATAAATTCGGATACTTGTGCTTTAGCGCGTACCAAGGCTTGTTGGCGGATGATTTGGTTAACACTGGCAGCTTTGCTCTCAGGGTTCACCTGTAAGGTATCGCCTTCGGCAATGTCATTATCATCCAATGAGGTATCGGGCGAACTAATGCGCACTTCTGTTCCTTCAGCAGTGATGTGATCTACCACTACATTTCTGGGTTGATTCTGATGATCTCTGGGCCAAGTGCTTTCATATTGCGTATCTACGGTAGCACTTCCTAACTCACGAATAGTAGTAGATGCAGGCACGTTTGAAAATTGGAATCGCCCCTGATCTGGACCTTGAACATAAATATTACGGTATAAATAATCTTGGCTCCCTTCTCTCCCTAAAGCCACTTCAACCTGTCCATCCTGAACTAGCGTACTGCTGGTAATGGCATCTCTCAAGGTTAAGGCCTGCTCTAACGAACCATTTTCGAGAAAAAAAGCAGTGAGTCCATTTACGGAAAAAGATAACTCCACTTGCTCATAAATTTGATTTTGTTGCGCTAAGCTTCGTATTTGTTCCATTAATTCCAATAAATTAAAGGCTTCGCTTGAAGTCCCTGAAATGTATAAGTTAAACCCTTGGGAACTAGCTAGCTCGACATTCGATTGACTCGCAGTTAAAAAGTTCGTAAAAAAGTTTGCACCAGGATATTGTTTCAGAATGACTCGTAACAGATTCTCTAGGCTGCCATCTTTAATACGACCATTTTCGATTTCTCTACAGATGGTTTGCCAAAATACGGCAGGTGTATTCCATGGTGGGCGATAGCTAGGCGGAAAACCAATCATATCTAATAAAGTGCGGGATGCCTCTTCGGTATCGTAAATCGTTGCGATTTGGTCAATAACTCCTTCACTCAACATCACTTGATAGGAAAGTGAAGCGCCATTTTGATTCCAATGATTAGGATTTTCTGGATGATTTGGATTAAATAATTCCATACTCATAGGTATTTTTATTGGATTTGGAAATAAGAAATCTCGCCATTTGTATGAATCGGTATCATTTCTTTTGGCGGAATACCGACTTCTTTCAGCGTAAAGCTTTCAGGAAACTGATTAAGCACCGTCTCTGTATGAAGCATATAGTTCCAGCCACATTTTTTGCATAACTGTAAACGATCAAAAAGTTGATGATCGGTGTTGATGTCTCCACAATTGTGACACTTTTGATGAATGGGGTGTTCGTGCCACAATAAGGCTATTGCCTGTTTGGGCAAGTAAGTTAGAAGATCTTTGATTCGAGCTTCGCGATTGATGGGAACTAAGGTAATTTCTTCTTGTATAGGTACATGAAGCATACAGTTCGGATCGCGTTTGACAAACACTTTATGAGTCATACCCGTAATGCCATTTACTCGAATGTAAAAGCTTTCTGAAAATAAGCCCATCAAATGCCGAATGGCGAACGTAGCCATAATGGAACCGACAAATGAAGTCATCAAAATAGAAGCACCAATGACGGGACTTACCGCTTCTGTGGAACAACTTGCTCTCCCACTTTGAGACGATAGCTGCTCGCACGCATAACAAGCATGTTCAACATTCATGAAGAGCCGAACCTCTCCTCCCCAAGCTTGAGTTCCTCCATCAATGTAAGGCGTTTGTACTAAATTGCACCGCCCAGCGATTTCAATTCTTGTTTGATCAGAATCAACAGCGCTAATCACTAAATCAGCCTCTTGAATTTCCCCTAATCCAATACTATTGATGAATACTGAGTCCCGCGTATCAATCGCTAAATCAGCTATAAACTCAGTTAAGTTTTGTTTTACTACATCAACTTTTTTCTGATCAATATCTGTTTCTTTAAAAAGGGAACAACGGCTTAAATTGGAAACACTCACCTGATCTGGATCACAAATAATGAACTGTCTAATGCCCGCAAATGCAAGTAATCGAATGACTTCATTGCCCAATGCGCCCATGCCAACAATAATCACTAGCGCTTGTTCTAATTTTTTTTGATTCCATTCAGGAATTAATTTGTGGCGTTCAAATTGGGGTTTCATATATTTACTCTTTTGGAGGTGGCAGGACAAAACAGCTTGTCTACATGAGACTTCCATTCTCCCCAGCAATTCAGCCCTCGGAAGGGATCCCAATGAATGGTTACCCGACATTGTGGAGCTGATGGATGGCAAGGGCAAACTACAATAATATCGGTTGGTCGTAATGTATGGCTACAGATTGCGCACTCATGCCGTTTAAATCCATGCTTAGGAGGCGCAAGCAACAACTGTGCATTTTCGTCAGCCGGGTTAAGGTAGTAAACTTGAAGTCCGTTTGGCGGCGGGTAGGTTTCTAATATCCCAGCATAAAATTCATTGAGGGTACCAGAGTCGATGTGATCGTCTTGAAAGTTATTTCCAGAGCACGGCAATAATCGACTGTTGTGTCTTACAGTTCCATCTGCCGATATGGTTACCTCGTCATCTAACCGAAAAGTATGCCCACACTCAACACAGCGTTTGTGTAACCAAGGGGAGTAAATCGTAGTGGTTGCATAGTCACTGTTCAGCTTATGATCATTATATGGATCCATAGCTGAAGTCAAAGCTTCTTGAAAAGAAATTTGTTCTTGATTTTGTTTCTCCATATCCTTTATTGTTTTGTTGAATCACCTCATGATTTTGCCCGAGCATCATGATGGATATTGTTGTTTTAGCGTACTGATTTTTTTTAGACTATTTGTATCGAAAAGGAGTTTTTAATGCGATTTGATAGAGCTAAATGTATTTATAATTTGAGAGAACTAGGCGTTTTTGAGCCCAGATTACCGATAAACAACCCCATAAAATACTCATTTACCATGAGATGATTATACATTTTTGGGGCAGTTAGCTTTCTGAATTAGGCATAAAAAAAGAGCCCGATTCAGCACTATGGCTAGATCGAACTCCACATTATTCAGCCTGTTGGAATCAGCTATTTCACCCTCCGTTAATTTCACTGACCTTGATGCAAACGTCACGCCTATGATGTTCGTTAACGGCACCAAATAGTTCACCTGTTATTTCAATCGGCTTGTTTTTATAGCGCAGAATTTTGTGTTCTTGAATGCTCAATTGTATTTCAGTAACTCCATTTTTAGCATCCCATTCGTCACTCGCGTTTAAGCTAATTTCTTGATCTAATTTTAGTACATAAGTCACATAAGAACCTCCTGCGGGTAAATCATAATCAACTGTACTGACTACTCCTTTTAAAGTAGCCTCATCATGATAATTGTAAGAACTTTGTGAGGTAAAGGCACACAAAACCATAGAGAGTAAAGCTAAATAGGTAATTTTTTTCATTTGTTTTAATTGTTAATCATATATTTTGATACGCTATTCATTAACGTATGTTTAGCAGTGTTTACTTTTTGTCAAAACAATTTAGGCTTGACTTGAACTTTAGCAGACTTACTTAGTAAGTTAAACTAGCATGATCATATAATTAAAAATGATCATTAATTCATTTATAAATTACTATTTTTACTTGAAAACCGACAAAAAGCACTTATAAATTATGTAATGTGCGTTAAATAGAGCAGATGGATAAATTCATATCTTATACACATTCAACTCTTTTACTTTATCCTTTAAGTTTTTTAGGCAGCTATTCATTCTTTTCTCTACCGCTTTTACACTGATGTCTAAAGATTCCGCAATTTCACGGTACGACATTTTATCGATTCGACTCATTAAAAATACTTCGCGTTGCTTTTCGGGTAGTGTGGCTATGGCATTTTCCAACGCTTCTTTAAATTCCTGCTCTTGTGCAATAAACTCAGGACTTTGATGATCGCGGTCAGTATGTGGACGTTTTTCAAAATTCAGTTTAACCTTTTGATGTCGGACCACATTTAAAAATAGTCGATTGGCTACTGTTAACGCAAAACCCAAGGCTTTTTCAAAAATGACTGTTTTGCAGTTTTGCCACATCTTTATGAAAGCATCTTGGGCAATGTCTTCTGCTTTGTCTAAATCTCCAATTTTATAATATACAAAATTGCGCACAGCCGTGATATGCGTTTCATACACGAGCTGAAAAGTAGATTCTTCACATACAGATTTTTCTTGTTTCTTCTCCATAGAAGCTCCATAGCCTTGATACATTCAAACAAATATAATTGAGCTGAATGAAATAGGTATATTAGGATTGATTATAATTTGAAATTCCCCATCAATCTTAACTTGGGGGAGTGGCTAAACCTGGATTTTTTTTGTCGCAGTTTGGCGTATTTATCGGCAATAAGTGTTATGCCTAAAATTTTAGTTTAATGCCATGAGGAAGGATTTAAGCTGTGGTAAGCAGCGTAAAATCCATTTCAAAAAGTACATGGATAAGTTTCCTTTAAAAAGTAAATAATTTATCCAATTTCGTTGCCTTTGAAAGCTTATAGCTGCTTTTTAGTCCATATTCACGCATTCCAAAGGCTTGATAACTAGATTTTTAGATCATTTCCATCGTTTGAAATTTTGGAGGATTGTGCTTTGTAATTTTAAAAGCAGTGACGCTTGAAATAATGCAATTAATTATTTGTAAAATCTAAAATTTATTACTTCGAAGAATAAAAAATGTTTTGGACTTTCGTTGAGCACTGTGTAAACTTGATTGTTAGTTATGACTTTATAACTATTTAACCATTAAAATCTTTTACTATGAAATCGATTACAAAAAGCAACGGAGGAGACATTTTAGGTATCTTAGGATAGTCTTCAGCCGTGTTCAACAAAACACGACTTATTCAAGAATGGATAGCGAACAGCCAAACCTAATGGCTGTTTTTTTATTCAGATTGTGAAACGTGTATTTGTTAGGATTACCAAGCGTTTGCTTGGTGGATTCGGTGGGGAAATCAACTTTCGAAAACAGGTAGATTTCCCCATTTTGTTGATCCAATTTACAGATTTAATGTGCTAGCTGTGCTGCGCTCAAAGCTTGAACCCAACCACCAATACATCATCCAACTGCTTTTCATTCCCTTTCCATGCTTCAAAAGTCTGATCTAGGATTTGCTCTTGCTCGGCAAAGCTCTTTTGGTGGATGTCTAATAATAATTGCCGAAAACGTTTTGGCATGAACTTCCGATTTTTACTTCCTCCAAATTGATCTTGAAATCCATCGGAAAACATGTAAAATGAAGTAGGTTCGGCATCGAGTAAAATTGTATGCTTATTGAATTTACGTTCCTGATCAGGCCGAATTCCTCCAACAGGGAGCTTATTTCCTTTAATAATTTCCAGCTTATTATTCCGAATATATACTAACGGATTTTTGGCACCAGCGAAATGTAATTTTCGCTCAATCGGGTTGATACTGCAAATGGTCATATCCATGCCTTCTATGCTTGCGCCCTTTTCGCGGGCAAGGCTAGCGGTGAGCATGGCATGAAGGGCATGTAAAATCTCATCCACTTCGGTGATGCCGTACATGCTTACGGTTTCTTTGAGTAGAGATTGCCCAATTACACTCATAAAAGCACCAGGAATGCCATGTCCAGTACAATCAATCGCAGCAATGATGAGATTATCTCCTTCCTTCGTAAACCAGAAAAAATCACCACTCACAATATCTTTTGGCTTAAAAAATACAAGAGACTCAGGCAGTTCCTCCTTTAGTTTATTTGGATTAATGTGAAGTGCATTTAAGATGCGTTCTGCATAACGAATACTGTCAAAAGTATCTTTATTCTTCTTTTCAATAATGGCTTTTTGCTCCACTAAGGTGCTGTTTTGTTGGGCTATTTCTTCATTCTTCTGTTGAATTTCCTTTGTACGAATCGCCACGACTTCTTCCAAATATTTCTTCTCTAATAAAATGCGGTGGGCATTTAATTTTACGATAGCAAATACTGATACGAACGCAATGAGCAAATAACTGAAATACGCGATGGGACTTCTGTACCAAGGAGGTGATACGCTGAAGGCATAAGCGGCTACTTCGCTTTCTTTACCATAAATATTTCGTGCTTTTACGCGAAATACATAATCGGATTCAAATAAATCGGTGTACTGTTTTTTGGTATCGGTAGTCCATGACGACCATTGCCCTTCTGCATCATGCCCAACGAGTTGATAACTGTATTCATTCAGCTTTTCTTGATCATAGCTCGTAGCAGCATATTCGAAAGTAATGGTGTTATCGGCATAAGGAAGTGCTGGTATTAAATCGGCAGGTTGTGTCGCAGCTAGTTTTAGCGGATAAAGTTCGTTATCGTGATGATTAAAGTAGTTTCCCCAAAAGATGGTGGAATCGTCATTAATGGCCACATGGCGGATGAGCGTATTAAAAGCAGGTTTTTCCTCAAAAGCAACCTGATCACTAAACCGATATAGTTTATCTGCACAAAGCCAATAGGAAAAGTTATTTTGCTCAAAATAGCTGCTATACATTTCCGTTTTAGGAAGGCGTTTAAAAGGTGCCGAATACAACTTGGGGTTTCCATCTACGTAAGATACTTTGCCAATCACACCCGATGTAAGCAAGCTAGCCACCCATATCGCTTGGTCATTTCCTTCTTCTAATAAATAAACTTGCGTTCCCTTACCCGCAAATTTTTCGCCTAAGTTTGGATAAGGCAGAAATGCATCACTTTCAGGGTCATAAGCTAACACGCCTACTTCGGTAGCAGCTAAAACCTTATTTTGTAAAAAGTAGATTTTGGTAAAATCGGTATTGGGTACTCCCTTAGTTTCATCATAAATGATCACTTTGGGAGCTTGTGTGTAATCTCGATCAGGAAACGTTAACCGCAGCAACTCGTGTTTATTGGTAGATACCCAAATGTGATGCTGATTATCTTCACACATGCTCGAAATTTCACCAGGCAGATTATCGAGATGATTCACCTTAACCCAATTGCCTGCCTGATCTTCCAGTACAGAAAGTCCTCGTACGCCTGCAGCAAAGACGAATTTAGGCTGGTCTTGTTTATGCAATAAGGCCAGTACAGTACTATTATCTAAAATTTGCTTTGTCGTCTTGTCTTTTTGAACTTCAAATAAACCTACATAGTTTCCTACAAGCAAGGTAGAACGGTTGCCACTTACGTAAGGCATAATTTCCCACGTTTGATCTTCAATGCCTGCTATTGCTTCAAATTCGGAGCCATTATGATAGTATAGGCCACGCACGGTAGCTACATACAGCGTTCCATCTATCCGAATGGCATCCGATACCGCGCCTTCTAAGCCTTGCCGATCGTCCCAAATGCGGAAAGGTGAATTCATTTCAATTCGAGCAACACCTGTATTTAAGCCAGCCCATAACCCTCCTGCCTGATCGGTGTAAAGGCAAATCATGACCTCATCTGCTAAACCAAACTTTTTGTTGAGGTATTGCAAAATTTGCCCCTCTTTATTGAAAGCGATGGCTCCATTACCAATGGTACAAAGCACATACGTGCCATCACTGAGTATGGCTTGATCGTACACGACACCTGACTTGCAAAACTCATTTACGGCTTGTCCTTGAAAGGGCACAAAACTTCCGCCTTCCTTCAGTTCGAGCAGATAGGCATCTGAGGAATTGGGAATGACAAGAACTTGATCAGTTTCATAAGGCAGCATAGCCTGAATGCGCATTCCATCAACTTGCTCACCATTAGGAGCTAACTTTAAGGAATCACCCTCAATGGTTAATAGTTGGCCGCCACGTTCTTGCACATAATATTGATCATGGATTAAAAAGGAACGCGCCAATCGTTTGTCGTGTTTCCACGCTCGGAATTGGCCTGCTTGCCAGCGTAGAATGTATTTGCTAGTTCGGAAGAATACCCCTTCATGATTCGATTGGATATTCCAAACAATGTTAAAATCGAGGTAAGTGGAATCCAGATAAGGCAGGAGGGAATGATAGTGTAAATCACCTGTAGTAGTTGGTTGTAAAAAGCCCAATTCATTTTCTGCTCCTACATAAATTACGCCATCATGATAGCCCAATGAGCGAACCGTGGACTTATTAGTGGTGGCAATTAACTCCCAATGTTGTCCATCGTATTGCAACAAGCCTTTGTTATTACCCACGTAAATGATTCCATTATCATCTTGAATGATGTCCCAGTTTTGAGAACCTGCATCGTAATCTGCAGGGAGGTAGTGTTGGATGAAAGGCATACCAATTTCCTTTTGTCCAAAAGCAAATGATAGCTGAAAGCAAAGTAAAATGGTAGTAAGTAGAAGTTGCCTCATATACTACAAATTGTAATAGCGTTGTTGATTTGATTGCCCAATGATTCTTTAAAATAACGAAGTACGCATCAATAATTCAATGCTAATGGGTAGATGTTCGGGTGAAACAGTGAAGTTTTTGCCTACTTTCTGTAAAATAGGTGCATAAAGTTGGAATCTGCCATGAAATGAAGCTACTTCATGCAGCTCACAATGATAGCGATTATATAAATTTACTGATCAAAAAAATAGGCCATGTTAAACGTACTGTTAACATGGCCTCCTTTGTTGAGTATTACTTAGCTTAAATTTACTTGATGACAACACGCTCACTGATGCGTTCATTCCCATCGAAAACGCTTACAATGTAAACGCCTGTCACCAAACTTCTTGTTAGGTCGAATACGCTATTCACAAAAGCGAGTTTATCGGTACGAATGGTCTGTGCAAACACCCGTTTTCCCATCAAATCATGAATTTCAAGCAGCACTTGATCTGTGGAAACAAAACCATTTAATTCTACATTCAATGCTGCGCCGTAAGTTGGGTTAGGATAGAGCAGTATGGAACGTTCAAGTGCAACACTTTCACCTTCTGAATCAATGATCACCTCAACTACGCGAGAATTGGTGAAGCTACCATCAAGGTCTACTTGTTTCAAGCGGTAATAATTGCCGCCAACCTGAGGTTCTAAATCATAAAAGCGATAGTTCATTAAGGTAGTTGAATTCCCTTGCGCTTCTACCCTACCAATAGATACAAAATCACCCGCAGCATTTCTTTTTTCGATTAGGAAATGGCTACTGTTCGACTCTGCAGCTGTAGCCCATTGTAACTCCACGGCTTCATTATTCAAAAAGGCTTTGAATGAGAGTAATTCTACGGGCAATACGGTCGTATTTGAATCTGTTGTGGCAAAAGTCACGAAGTTTTCACTGAAGGCGAGGTAAACACTCGTCGCTTCTCCATCAACTCCATTACCCGATGGCCCAGAATCATAGTCCAGTCGATCCCATCTTGAGTTGTTATCGTCATAGTAGGCCATAAATAGGTTGGCTGTGCTTTGAACATCAGAACCTTGATGCCACACTAATTTGATTTGAGCCTGCGCCCCATCAGAACCAGATGTATTTCCATCATTCACTCGCCAATATTCCTGCAAACTCGTTCTTTGAAAACCGCTTGTAGGCGCTACTGTGTAAGGCGTGTTTGGAGTATCGAAATAATATTGGGCTTCCCAGCGTTTCGTACCTCCGTAATTGTCAGGATTCACAATCTCCATTAAGCCATAGTAACCTTCATCACCTAATGGTAGTCTATAAGACTGATTGAAAGCGGCCAATTCTCGAATAAAAGGGCCGTTGATATGTGTCGTATAGCTTCCACCGGTAATTGTGCCCCCAACCAACAAGGTTAGTGAGTTATTCGCATCGGTTTCAACAATACCATTGGTTAGGGTAATGGCATTACTCACTTCTACATCGTTATTACCTGAATTAACTACCGTAAAGCCTGCACTATTGTTAAAAGTCAATCGGTTAAAATCATTAGGACTTGTAAAATCACCATCAATAGTTTGCAATGCCGTACCTCCTAGTGTAATAGTTGCTGTGCCAGAGCCTGCATTAAAAGAACCATCATTTCTAATGATATTCCCTCTAACCTCCATATCTCTATTGTAGAAAGAGTTATCGATTGCGAGCGATCCACCATCTTCGTCAAAGGTAAGATTGTTACAAACTAAGATATCTTTATTAGGCATGGTTCTATTGCCTGATTCAGTAAGTGAAAGGTTGTAAACAGCAGAAAGCTCACTCATTACAAAATAATCGCCAGACCCAGAATAAATCAAACTTCCTTGATTGGAACAGTCACTAGAAGTAGGGAAAAACTCTTCATAGTCTCCAGTTGGTAGTTTGGCATCTGAGCCAGTACTTACAATTTCGATGGTTCCTCCACCTTCTACAAAACCGAGATTATGGTTATCCGTATTCGAGATTTTTAGCGTAGCTCCACTTTCAACGGTGGTTTTTCTCAAGCGTACGGCATCGTTATTAAGTACCAAGGTGAATCCCGATTTCACTACAATATCAGCCCCAAACGGTCCTCCAGATGGCACAGCCGAACCGCCATTATCTGTCCAGGTTACCTCATACGTAGTTTCGTCAAACTCATCTTCGCCACTGTTTATAGTCACATATTCTGGTACAGTTGTTGGAATTGCGCCTCCTCCGCAGAGTTGAGTAGTTCCGTCACTTTCTAGGGTAATGCCACCAGTATAAATTCCTGTGATGCCGTCTGAATCAGCATTGCTAAAATGGAAAACGATTTCTTGAGTAGCTTGATTAAAATCATCGGCAAACAATGGTACTTTGTCCCAATTAGAGGAAGAGGTCAGCAATCTGGCAGGGCCGTAATTAGCTGTGGTGTACGGAGAAGTTGGTGTAGGCAAATCAGAGGCATCGTAATAAAATAGCATTCCGTTACCCGATGCATTTGCAGTACTAAAATTGCTTAAGCCATCTGATTTTACAATCCAATAATAGTTCAGTACGTTGTCCGCATCTACAATTTCTGTATCCCCTGGACAAGGTCCACCTGAGCTTGGGTTTTGTTCAGAATCTTCCAAAATACCTAGCGTTTGATCATTCACAGGTCTTACTAAGAAATGCCCACTGGCACTGGTTAGCGAAGTGACATTGATTTGCACAGGGGTGTACACTAACTGTCCAACTGGAAATACATAAGTATCAGCACCGCTATTCACAAACTTTTTCACGCCAAAGTCTCTAATCGAGCTATTGGTTTGAATCATGTTAGAAATGGAAAAATCGGTAACTGCTGTTCCTCCTGAGCCATTTTCAATATCAGTGGCGGTAGCTGAAAAGATGAGCAGATTACCTCCAATGTCAAATATACCACTTTCTAGTACCAGTTTATTGTTGATTGTAAACTCATAGTCGTTGTCAGGTATACGTACCCCATTGCCATTATTGATGGTTAAAACACCAAAATCACTTGAGCCTGGAGAAGTTCGTTGGATAGTCTGTATAGTAGTACCTTCCATTTTGATGCCTTCGCCACCTGTACTCGCATGTGTTGCATCGTTAAACACATCTCCTAACACCGTAAACGTATTGGTAAGTGTGTTAAAGGTACCTGCACTCAATGTTACGTCATTAGTGGCACTTCCACTAGTCGTTAATTGGAGTGTTCCACTTCCAGTATTAGTAAAATCATAAAATGCGGTACTAGCGCTTCCTGAAATGGTTTTTGTATCGGAAACTTCAAAAGTAGTCGTATTGCTGTTAGCCGTAAACGTGCCATTATTTTGGAAAACGGAGTTGCCATTGGCAATATTATTTCCCCTGATATTTAAGGCCCTTCCACGCGTATCAAAAGTGGTTCCATTGCCTATAATTAACTCTCCATCTACATTTAAGCTCGTATTGTATTGGGCAATGGTAGGGTTGTTTCCTCCTGCATTACTCGTTTCCAGTGTATTGATGTATTCAGAAGTTTGAATACCGAAAGTAGTGGAGGCAGGCGTATTGGCAGAGCCTAAAGTAATCGTGGTAGTGGTGCCAAAATCAAACGTTTCAGGCTCTAGCAATAGTGAAGCTACAGTAGCGCTTCCATTGCTTCTTTCGATGGTGAAAGTTCCGCCAGTGTGCGTAAATTCACTGCCTGTATTCAAAATCTCAAATACCCCTCGGTCAGCTTCAGGCGTAAAATCATTTCTTCCGATTGAGACGGTCCCACCTGTTTGGCGATATTTTAGCACGCCTGCTTGAGAGAAGGCACTTCTTCTTACCTGACTGCCCACAATCAACGATCCTCCACTCACTTCTAGCAATGCATTTCCTGAGGCTGAATACTCAATAAAGTTATTGCCATTGTTTGTGGCATCTTCCATGGTGAATGTACCACCACTCACCCTTAGCAGCCCATCTAAAATGACTCCTGTATCATCTCCTTCTACACGAACTGTTCCTGCCGCTACTTCTAAACCACCAGAGCCTGATGAGGCATCTAGGTTGTCAGTATTAGGAAGCTTGAAATCGCCTCTTGCTGCATCTGTGAGGGTAACATCTATACTGGCATTGTTTAAAACTAATAGCCCATTTCGAATTTCAATGGGTTGTGCGCTGATGTCACTTGGTAGAGGAAATGTCACTTCATTAGCTATTGTAAACGAGCTAGTAGTATCAGTGCCTTTGTTCATCACTAGTTTATAAAGATCTGGCACATTATTGCCAGCCCTAGTAAACGTAGAAGTATTCGCTGTATTGAGCTCTAGGATCATGTTGTTGTCAGCACTGGTCGTATACAAGTCAAAGTAGGCATCATTGCCATCACCCGTATTATCTTCCAACAACTGAATGTTGCCTCCAATTGTTAAGGTATGTTCAATGCCATTGCCCCCGCCTGTCTCCACTTCAAAATAGCTGTCTCCGCTCCGACTGCCTGTGTTTCCATTGATCACCAAATCTCCTCCTACAGTTATATCGATTGGGTTTGTCCCATTCTCTATCCTCACGTGCCCATGACCAAAACCAACGCCAACATCAAAGTTTTCAGCAATCTCTATGTCATGGGTAACATATAAACCGCTTACATTGGCCACTTGTAACTCCGCATTTACCTTGATGTCCATTGGGAAATTAACGATTTGCCTCAAACTCCAAGAGTTATCTGCAGTTCCGTTTCCACCATTGTTGGCATTATTACCCGTGACTCTGAGTATGGGAAATTCTGCTGGGAAAGTAGGCAAAGTAATGATGTTGCTTGCACCTACATCAGTTGAATAATTTGCTAAATTCCAAGTACTACTTGTATTTCTTAAAAACTCGGAGAGATCACTGCTAGTATCGAATGTAGGGATGTCTGAATCTGAGGTAAAGAACAATTGGAGTTCCCCATCACTTCCACCCAAGAAATCCCAGGTGTGATTGGTGCCAGGTTGAGGAAAAACCCTTGCCCTGCTTTCCCCTGTTTCTGGCTCTTCAAAAAGCGCTACGGCCACTTCAGTATCTACATCCACCGATAACCTGATGGGTTCACTGGCAAAACCGTGAACATCGGAATCGTGGGCACCAAAAATGACCACATCCCCTGCCCCTGGTGTTGCACTGCCCGTATTTTGTGGCCCGTCTGTTTCAGTGAAAGACCAAGAATCAGGGTCACTCCATGCATTAGCGGTAGTACTACTGTTATCTGTCTTTACGGTGTAAAAAATCTGGGGGCTTCCCAAAAACCTGTTTGGCGCCCCAGCGGTATAATTGGCGTCTTCTAAACTAAAACCAGTTCCCGGCCAAACTGCAGACCAATTGCCATCTACCGTGATATCTTGATAGGTATAAAGGGCATCTCCTGTTCCGGTGTCAATTTCATCACCAGCGATGTCAGTAATGGTAATAGGGTCTGCCGTATCAAGATTATCTCCATTGAATAAGATCACATTTTGAGGGTTGGTACCTAGCAAATTACCATTGTTTCCTGTTGAACCGCCTTCTTTTACTGCTTGATCGGTACCATCATAAGAACGCTGGTAAGTGCCTCCATCTAGTACTTTACCCGGCACATAATCGGCTTCTGTACCAGAGACATCACTGTCATCATATTGGAATATCCACGAAATGGTAGGCGAACCTCCATCAAAGCCTTCTGTACTTACTCTCCAATAATATTGTAAGATGTCTCCACCACTTAAATTAGTAGTCTGAAGTTCGGCGTCTACTACTCTAACAGTTACATATTCATCTCCACTATAAGTCACACCAGATTCATCTACAATATGCATTACCGCAGGGGTATAGCGCTCATTGCTATTCGCATTTGTACCTATTGGAAACCACATTCTGTCTGTTCTGTTGTAAGCCAAGCCATCTAAGTAATATTCTGACCTGTCTACAATGTTGTATTCTGCTGTATAGCTAGCATCTGGGAAGGAGGGAGGGCTGTTGCCATAGCTCGTCAAAGACCTTGGCATCTTTATAGAAAGCCCCCCATCTGAGGCATTTCCAGCCATTCTAATGTAATCGGTAAGGGAATAAATTCCTTGACCGCTCACATTGGGAATAAAATTACTTGATGAGAGTTCCAGAAATTCAAATTCATCTATTTTTAAATTGTAAGTACCAATATCAATGATACCTGCTGCGTATTGAAGTCTGCCCAAATCTAGATCGCTCGTTAAGGTGACCACATAACCTTCATTATTTACTTCTAGATTACCAATAGTAGCACCATCTACAGAATTAATAGTGACATCATTCTCTGTACGAATATTGACAGTACCGTCCTTTCTAGTTGATCCAGGCGTATAAACAAAGCAATTTCCATTAATTGTAATAGTGCCCTGTAAATACATGCCATACACTACTTGGTCACCTACTGTACCGAAATCAGTTCCATCACCTTCTGTGAGTTGCAAAGTACTTAGCGGATCAATTTGACTAAGTGTGCCATTGAGTAGTTGAAAATCATTGACTACCTGAATGAGTCTCACCGCATAGCGGCTCAAGTTTTTACCGCCATTAGAAGTTTTATAGTTATTTCTAGTACCACCAGGGGTTCCATTTCCTTTACTTGGGAGTTTTGCCGCTAAAGATAAGGTAGCACCTGATTTATCGATGTACCAATTGTAAAATGGTAAGGTGTAAATGCCATAAGTCTCATCTTGTCCATCAAAGCCAGAAGGCCAAGGACCATTGTCTGGGTTTCGGTATTCTACTAGGTCATTGGTATACGTGGCAATATCTCCGACGTAAAGCGTTGCATCTGTAGTGCCATTCATAGTCACAGTTGCACTACCATCATTGTCTGTTCCATCCCAAGCCCAAACATCTAAAACGCCACTGTCTTCTATCGTAAAATCTCCTGCTACCTCTAAATTAATACAACTGTTTGAAGGACATAAATCCAAATAAGATCCCCAAACATTACTACGACCATTAATAGTCTGACTACGCGTATCAGCTGTCTCAATGGTCAAATCATTCAAAACAACTACGTCTTGTGCCGCTAAAGTAACTGGACCTGGGTCTGACGTTAATTGTGTAACACGGTGTGTGGTAGACGTTAAATTACTATTATCTCGAATGATGAGGTTGTAAAATGGTGCACGGGAAGTAAAATCAAAATTATTAGTAGTGCCAGCACTGATTTCCATAATGACCGTTCCGCCTGTTACATTCTGATTGCCAGGATCAGAATTGATTAACAAGCCTTCCCCATCTGTATTCGGATTTTGGATATGGAGGGTTCCGCCTGTCATCGCGAATGTATTGGAGGTGTAAGGCAAATCGAACGAAGCGGTGTTGCTTTCGTCTGAGGATGAAGGATCAATATTTACTGTTCCACCAGATTGGACATAACCGCCTACATTTCCTGCGCCTAAATTGGAGCATCGCACATACCAAGTATTTACTGTTCCTCCTTCTACTTGTAAGAGGCCATCATTACGCATGGTAATTCCATATCGCACATAGCTATTCACGGTTCCATCTGTCACTCTCAATAAACCATACACCACAATAGCCCCAAATTCTTCGTCTTTGTTGAGCGTACCGCCATCTACCCAAATGGCTGCTCCCTCAGAAATGTTGTAATTATTGCCAACACTTAGCTCGGCAATAGTGATATTAGATTCTAACCTAACCGTTCCATAAATTAAGCCCAAGGCATTGGCATTATCTGTCAGTTGATTATCTGTTGCACCACTGCCGTGGGTTTCATCGGCATAGCCCAAAAGGTAAAAGAAGTTTGCATTGGTAGCTGTTAAATCCAACTGATAGGTAGCGTCAGAGCCTTTATTAACTTCAATTCTGTAAAATACGGTCGTGTTTGAACAGGTAACAGTCTGATTATCTGTAGCGCTCAAAAAGTTAGCATCAATAATACCGTCAGTAGCCTCATTGGTATAGTAAGAATCACTCTCATTACTATTGCCATCAGGATCAGCATAATCTGCTACCGTTTCATCACGGTTCGTAAACCTTGCAATACCCGCATTGGTGAAATCGCCATACATATTCAACTGATGACGCACATTGCCGCTCGCAACATTAATGGTGCCGAACTCAGAAGCACTCGTATAGTTGATCACAACATCCTCATTTACCGTCAGGTTTCTGCTAGCAGTTCCATCAAATTGCCAAATACCATTATTTACAATCAAATTGCCATTCAATACGTAATCCGCACTGAGTGTCACAATAGCGGTGGCATTGTCCATTTCCACTTGCACATTATTGAACTCTCTGCTTTGGTTGAGCGTTACGCCACTGCCAACAAGCCTGAGTGTACCACCATCTACAGCGTTGGAGAAGTTGCCTGAACCTGTCACAGCTCCGTCAGGAAAATTGTCTACGCCAGCAAGCCCTTCCATTTGGATTACCCCGCTGCCTTTGATGACATTAAAATCGTTTCCAGTTGAGCTAGATAGGTTAATAACTCCATTTATCTCAATAGATTGGACTTCAATGTTGTTAATATCTAACGTGATGGTTCTACCCGTGTTGATGACCACATCATCATTCGCATCGGGAATTTCACTACCTGGATTGTCGTATTGTGGTGTTGCCGAGGGATCTAATGTCCAATTTGCTGCATCAGACCAATTTCCAGTGGAAAATGTGTACCAAGTTTGTGCAGTGCTGCCTATTGGACTAGCAGTATTATCGAGTGTACCAAGCGTATAATATCCGTCTCCATTGCCTGTAATGTCAAGATTAGTGAAGGTAACGCTATTACTTGCATTGTCAATACTACTTGCCGTTGAAACGGATGTCCAAGAACCACTTGTTCCTGCTCTATACAATAACACATAATCGGAAGTGTTGGCAACACTCATATCTAAGGTCCCAATTCCAGCATCATCAGCATCAAAGGTTAAATCTATCCGAAGGCCATCATCAGCATCTGTTAAATCCGCATACCAAACCCTATTCCATCTTGCTTCTAATCCTGCCACACCCGCAATATCACTTGTTAATGCCACATTCGTGGTAGCATTATAGCCCATCAATAAATAATCACCATCATCAAGTGTAGTGCCATTTTCAGTAAAAGCTAATCCATCGGCTGATGCGCTTGTATGATCACCCGTGCTTTCCTGACCAATTCCAATTACTCCAAAGTCAAAATCACCATTCCCAGCATCATCACCCGCATAAAGATTTCCAGCAGTTAAGGCTAAACCATGCTTGGCACTCAGGTAGTTCTCCACAATTGATCTTCTTACAGCATTTAAGTTACTACCAAACACGACTACTTCTGCAATATCTCCAGCATACTCTTGTCCTCTACTGTTGTTATCACCATCGGGGCCATCTTGTTCCCCTGCTAGGGCAAAGACCGCACTAGCATTAAAGTCAATGGTCGGGCTTCCTACAGTCATATGGGTTGCATCATTAGCCACATTGTTACCATTGAGGTAAAGTGAGCTACCAGCTGTATTGCTCCAGGTATGTCCTAAGATGGTCCAGCCGAGGCCAGAAACGTTTTGCCCCGTTCCCCAAAAATCACCGCTTGTCTCATTCACATACACGCGAAGTGTATTGTCAGAATTAATAAAGAGCAGGTAATCGTTATCATTGGCTACCCCATCATTGGCATCGTAAGACAGTAGCCCATCACCATTAGCTGATGTATTGTAGACTACAAATGTGGTGATTTCACTGGTTGGAAAACTAGATACGGTGGATACCAAACGACTATTCGAAAATGTGCCGATAGCCAAACCATTAAGTGTATTTCCCGCATCACTCTGAAAGGTTGGCGTGTTTGTTCCTGATAATGCAGTATTTCCTAAGTTTACACCATTACCAGAATAATCGGTTAATGAAGTAATACTTGCATTGTCAGCAAGCCCCAGATCACTTAATTTATACCAGAAAAATGTTTGAGGTTGCCCACTGGCACCAGTTGAATTTCCAACTCCGCCAGGTCCTGTTTGAGCTACGAGGCCGGGCGCTAGCAGAAATGAGCATATTAGGAGTAATAATTTTTTTTTCATAAGTTATGTAATACGTTTGGTAGTACTTTATGAACGTGTCTTAACATTAATTTATTTCGGCTCTAAAAGGTTAAGAAACCCATCACATTCCGTGTCAGAAAGCCTGCCTGTTTTTCTTGAAGTAGCGGAGGAACGCCCAGCTCGGCCAACCGCTTCGATGCCATTACTGAAAAACAAGCATTCTAGCAGGAAGCCATTCAATTGAGTGTTTCTTCGCACTTTTTTATTCGAAAAAACTAATATTAGACATGTTCTGTATATACTAGTAAATATATGGTAGTGCTTTGTTATTTAACGTTTCGAAAGAAAAATAGTTTGTCAACATTACTGAATAACATGTTCCTAAGTAATTCTTTTAGTCAATGAAATTGTCTAACAAACAAAATTACAAAAGTAAATAGTTTAATTTATACAATCTATTTAACTAAATTTTGAAAACGGTTTTCTTATAAAAACTACCAATGCGTTAATGGAATAAAGTATCGGGTCGAGTGAGTATAAAGCATCATACCGTTTTAAAAACCGTTAATAAGTATTTAAGCAATTTATTCACCAATTTTTTTTACCTAGCCTTTTCCACATCATGAAATGTCCAACTTGCCAATCATTTTTATTGTCCGAAGATGTCAATATCCAAAAAGATATTGCCATGTGCAGGAACTGCAATAAAGTGTATTCCATCTCCCAAGAGTTAATTGACCAATCAACAGCTGGTAGATCTGAAGTCCAATTAGTACAAGAGTTAGAAAACTTTGACATTTCCAATCCGCCCGACCAGAAAACTTGGGTAAAACAAACTGCTCAGGGAATTTCTATTGGAGCCTCAAGTAAATCGAGTATGGCTTACTTTTTCCTCATCTTCTTAGTCGTATTTGGTGGGATTTCAGGAATTGTGTTCTCTGTATTTTTATTTTCAGGACAGTTAGAAGGGGAAATGATCTTGTTTTTTATTCCCTTCTTTTTGGTTGATTTAATTATGATTGGGCTTTTCATCTTCATGTTTTTTGGCAAAGTCGAAGTGATGATTGATCGTTATCAAGGCGAAGTATTTGTTGGCGCGTTTAATTGGGGATGGCGCAGCGCTTTTGATGTGAAGGAGGTGGAAAAAATTGTGGAAGATTATTCAAATGTCACCATGAATAATGTGCGAAAGAAACATATCGTCATTCATACCGCTAAAGGCCCCATTAGCTTTGGGTCTACCCTAAAAGATGCTAGAAGACGATTCATCTATTTAGCGTTAAATAAATATTTCTATCAGTTGAATCAGAAGTTAGGGCGAAGCTGATTTCACATTTTCCTGATTCAAATCACCCCCCCTCTAAGTCTTTGTTTCTGAGCTACTTTACCCCAAAAGTGATTTGCCTAGTGTAACAGTAGCCAAGTGTTGCCATCAACAATTGCAACTTATTTTTTATCGTTACTTATGGACGATTATTGCCCGTTTTTTGAGGAATTTCTAATTTAGGCAAGCTCATGACCAAACCCATGTCGCCCATGAAACAACTTGTATTTTTACTCATTTTACTCATCAGTAATTTAACTGATTCCATTGCACAAAGCATATTTGAACAACAAGGGAAGTACGGATTAAAACAGGAAGATGGAAGCGTAATGCTGAAGGCTGAGTATTTCCAAATCTTACCCATTCAAGGTGGGCAGTTTTTGTTGTGTAAAGAAAACCCAAATTACCAAGGAGTAGCGGGAGTCCAAAAACATGAGACTCCAAGTGAGGGCATCAACTCCGCTGCCTTAGACCTGCCCTGCCAGCAAAAGACAGCAGCTACTTTTTCATTTAACGCTAACCTACACTATGGTTTGGTTGTAAGTTCCACAAATATAATTCCTGCGAATTACCAAGCCATTCATTTTTTAGCTGATCAAGATCGCTACGTGATTAAACAGGGCGATTATTATTACCTCTACAATCTCCAAAAGAAAAAGCCTGCAAAAAAGCCTAAACTGAGTTCGATTTGCTCATTTGGAAATGGGTTTATTGGAGGAATAGCCGGGAAGTATGGAATCCTGAATAAAGCCTTTAAATTTAAGCACAAGCCAATTTATGATCAAATCAGTCCGTTGAATGACGACATTTATGGGCTAGAACAAGGAGGCGATAAATATGTGATGTCTCGTTTTAATTTAGAATTGATTACTGCAAAAACGGTACAAGAAATTTATTTGGATAGCATTGGTGGAAATGCCTTGTTCAAACAAAATGGGAAGTACGGCATCATGGAAATTTATGAAGGGAATGTGTTAATCCCAGCTCAATACGATGCCATCCGCACATTTGAACTGAAGGGTATGATTCGGGTACAACAGAATGGCTTGTGGGGAATTTTGGATGTGGAAGGCGAGTACGAATATTTAGCGTTTCAATATCAAGCGATTCAGGTGTTAGATCAAAAGAGTGCTACCATCAGGGTAAAAGTAGCAGAAGGTTGGAAGGTCATGACCTTGAAAGAAAAGTTTGAGCTAGTCTCCAACCAAGCTTATGAAAAGATCGAAGCCTATCAAGATTGGGCTTATTTGATTCAAGTCGATGGCAAACAAGGTTTCGTAAAAAAAGAGGGCTTCGAAGAAATCTTAACTCCGCAATTTGATCAGATCAAGCTAAACACAAGCAATTCATTTATCGAAGTGGGTACAGGAACAAAGAAAGGCTTACTGAGCAAAAATGACCTTTCTGTCATCCTTCCTGCTGAGTATACCGATTACCAAGATATTTCCTTAAAAGATCAGCCTACCTTTTTGCTCAAGAAAAACAATCGTTGGGGCATGCAAGAACTTACCGGCCAAAAGCGCAGCATCCCTCATGAGTATGATAAATTGGAGGCTTATGGAAATAACGAATGGTTTATCGCTTGGAAAGGCCGTTCGCAAGGATTGCTTTCGCTGAAAACGGACACAAACCCAGCTTTAGGTTTTAAGTATACAGCCATGCGCATTGATGTGAAAAAGGATGGCTGTTTGGTATATGCCCAAAAGAATGGGGCTTGGGGTATCCTAGAAGTGTTCAATAATGGCGAAGTAAAAACCATTCGCGATTTTACCTTGGAGGAAATCGCCCCAATTGAAGGTGAAGGCTTAGACGGTTATGTAAAAATCAAGAAAAATGGCTTATTTGGGTTATATCAACTCAACGACGATTTATTTTCTCAATCCATGCGCGAGGTATTGCCTCCTGAATTTGAAGATATTTCCTACGAAAGCAAACTCACCGTGCGGGTAAGAAAACAAGGACAAGCGGGCAGTGCGACTTTAACGAGTGGGAATGTATTATTACAAAATAGTATGGAAGATTTATTCCCAATAAAATGGAAAGTGGAAATTGGGCAATCAACCTTTAGAACCAATATGATGCTGGCGAATGGCGTGCTGTTGGTTGGGTCTAACGGCAACAGTCGGGGAAGTTTGGCTGATGCAAAAGATGGCTTATATTTAATTGATCCGAAAACAGGAAGGATTACGCAACACATTCGCCCCGATTTGGTGGGCGATACTGACGTGAATGGGGTTGCGGTATCAGGTGATCGTTTTTATTTTGGGAATGATGCACATCATGTGTTTTGTTATGATTTTTCGGGAAAGCAAATTTGGGGAGCCGATGTGGATGGAGACATTGAAGGGAGCCCAACCTTGTTTGATGTCAATAAAGATGGGTTGGATGATGCCATTTTTGCCACAGAAGGTGGGAGCGTAGTTGCCTTTAATGGAGCGAATGGAATCAAACTCTGGGAATACAAAGCCGCGAATGGCGGTTATTTTACGGCAACGCCTGCTGCTTATGACATTACGGGTGATGCCATTCCTGATGTCATGATTGGGACGGGAGGTAGCCCTTATTTTTATGCGATTAATGGGAAAACAGGCAAAGCGCTTTGGCAATTCAAAACCAAGTCTACTTCGGGGTTTGTGAATGGTTCGGGTATTCATGCTTCGGCAAATGTATTATTAGAAAGGGGAAAAGCCGCTCAAATTATTGCGACCGAGTCTTATGGCATCATTCATTATTTGAATAAAAGCGGGCAGTGGAAACGCTATATTGGGAATACCATCGGAATATTTTCAACTCCTGTATTTAGTCCCAAAGGTACCATTGTGAATGGAGCTGCATGGTTAGGCAGAGGCAATGTAGATGTAACCGTTATTCGAAGCTATTCCGATTGGGAAGAACAGCGAGGTGGCGTTCGTTATGCTGCGCGTAGAACGCAGATGGATGGTTCTCCAGTGGCTGTGACTTCATCTAGTGCTTTTGTGGCCGATGTATTAGCAAAAGGCTATCCTCAATTTGGCATTGCTGATGAAACGGGAAAATTCCAACTCATTAATGAAGATGGGCTGGTAGAAGAAATTATGCTTGCTCCTGCAGGCGTTGAAGCGCCCATGTTGGTTCAGGATATTGATGGCGATGGGATGTTGGAAATTGTAGTCGCCTGTTTAGATGGCAAGCTGTATTGCTTTGATACGAAATCTACAGCCAAAGCCTTCTGGGGCCAATTTAGAGGAGACAACAAAAACACAGGGGTAATTCGAAAGTAGTTAGTTGGGTATGATATGATACAAAAGCACAGGCCAATAGCCCGTGCTTTTAACATCTTATCTAAAAAAAGTAAACCTTAAATACGGATTTCAAGTCTTTAGTTGACTTCGAATGTCTCTATCACTTTTTGGCCATTACTGCTGACAGTAACTACATACGTACCTGGAGTCAAAAACTCCATATTAAATAATTGATTGGCATTTTCCACTTCACGGAAAACTTCTGAATGAACGAGGTTTCCCAAATCATCTTCAATCTCAACAGTAACATCTGCCGTAGCATGGGCAAAGCCTACCCTTAACTTGCGATCGTGGTGCGCATCAGGAACAATAACGACATCAAAACCCTCTGTTTTTGTAGCTTGGCCAATTTCGATGGTTTCGCTAAATTCATACGAACCTGATTCAACTTTTACGGTATAGGTTCCAATGGCCAAATTGGATAGATCATAGCGCTTACGCATTGCTTGTGTATGCTTTTGCGTTTCGCTAAATACCAGTTGATGGTCGACATTATAAATCTTGATTTTAACTGCGTGATTGGTCAGGTTGTCAAAAGATAATACAAATTTTTCACTGCCTTTTTCAGCGCGAAGACTATAGGCAAACTTGGCATCTGCGCTTACCCCTTTGCCTGTTTTATAATGGGCATTTGCTTGTAATAGATTACCGAGTAGTAGTGTTAATGCAAAAATAAATGTCAGTTGCTTTCTCATGATGTTGGGTTTATTACGGTGAATAAGTGATTTGTTGCATTAATTTCAATCAAGATGCCAAAAATATTTAAGGCACTGATTGCTAGCTACTTGTGTCTGAATTTGTGATTTTCTTATTTATGAATGCTGTTCGGAAATGAACAGCTTTTGTGATGAAAGCGAACAAAAAAACGTCAAGAGGAAGTGTAAAAACCATTCAAATGCTGGCTGTAACTGCTGTAAAAGCAAACTCCTGCATGAGTCATCGTGCAGGAGCTGTTTAAATTGAATAGTGTGTTCTTGATTTTATTCTATTAATTGCTGGTGTTGACTGTAATGTCTATAGGTTGAATTTGGAATGAAGTATTACTGCTTTTGTTTTTAGCTACCCACTTTTGAAAGTCCGTTAAGTCAAGCCACTTAATGCCTTGATCATTTTGCAAAATGGGTTTTCGAAAAGCAGTTTCTGAAAAGACCACATAGATTCGATTAAATAAGGGTTTACCTTCCGCATAAAGGGCATACTCATCAATATCCCATCGATTTACCCCTTCAATTTGTTGCTTCGTTTTGCTAGAAAATAAGAGGTAAGTCTGATCGGCCTCTACGGGTGCACAATTAGCTAAATCCCCGCTCATTCGCACATAGGGAAAGAGACGGTAGATTTTCCCATTTTCTTCCATAAACACACTCAAATAGCCATTTACAGAAGGTTTGAATTGTAAGAATAAACTTTCTTGGTTTGCAAAATCGGTGGAAACGCAAGCATCATGGTCGTCACAGCGTTTGGTAAATGCCTCAAAGTCAGCCTTGGTTTCTTGGAGTTCAATGGCTGTTCCCTGAATTTCACAGAGTAGCCAAAGTTCTTGCTTCTTTGATTTTTTATCGCCCACTTCGCGCAATACCCATCGGATGTTTGATTTTTTTGTTTCTAACCATTCCCCCTTTACCATGGTATTGGCAATCATGTTCATCTTTGTAGTGGTTTCTGTTTTTTCGCCAGTCGCAGTATTTTCGAGATAGGTATGTGTGCCCTGAACAATCACTTTCCCAAAAGCGTGCTCCAACGCATTAATCTTAGCCAATTCCACCACTTGCCGTTTAATTTGACCAATATTATGAGAATCATCGACCAAGATATCTGCTTTGCCTGATACGTGAATTGCCTTAACCTTTTGGGCTTGTAATGCGAAATTACTCCCAAAGAGGAATAACAAGGAGGTGTAAAGGATAAGGAGTGTCTTGGTTTTCATGTTTTTGAGTTCTAATAAATCGAATGATTCAAATAAGAAGTTGGAAAATGGCTGATTGCACTTCTCCAACTTCTTAGAGGCTGTTTTTTTAAAACAAAAATTCAAACGGCCTCTTAGCTTTCCCTTCATGTGGTTTACTAATCACATAGAGGTGGCAACGCATCAACATGTACCACTCGAATCGGCATTCTAAACTGAATATCTTTGAGATCTCTCACTTTGTCGGCATCTGAACTCGCGCAATAAGAAGCGGGTACGAGTTTGCAAGAAAATGTTCCACTGATGATTCCATTAAATTCAAAGTGAGGAAGACTCGAACCTTCTGGTATTTTTTCTTCAAATTCAACCAATTCAAATTGATCTACGGTAAAATGTGCATCAGCTGCCTGATCGATGTAAGCAGAGCTTAACGTAGGATTTTGGCCATCGTAATACGAAACTTCTATGATGGTGGGTAAATCATCAGAAAGCAAAAGGTCATAAGAGTTATCGTCATCATGGGTACATTGCGCAGGCTCATATAAACTTTTCTCTTGAACGAACTTGACTTCCCCTTGGAATAATGATTTTAACCTCCAATCCTCTTCATTAAAATCGATGTTTTCTCTTAGAAGTGCTTTACGGAAGGTTAAGGTAATTCTACCGAGTTCTTCATCACTGATACTCATGTCTCTACCGAATGAGTAATATTCTTTATTGGGGCCTGGACATCCCCAACTGGTATAATTAGAATGGTATGTATTGACATAATCATAGCATTCTTGATTAGGGTAGTTCTGCGTACGGAATTGCTCGTTTATTGAAAGGTTTACAAAAAAGTCTTGCTTTTCGAAAGCGGAACTATTGCAATCAATTTCTTCAATTTCATCATCTAGTAAATCATGATTACAATCATCATCACAACTTGAGAAAAAAGTGATGGAAAGTATCGAAAGAATTAAGGTGAAAGATTTTAAGTTTTGCATGGTTGAAAGAAATTAGTTTGGGTTGGTTGAAAGAATGATCAATTATTTTATTAAGTGAAAAGGTAAGTAGAATGATGCGTCAATTAATTGTTTCGTTTCATTGAGTTCATCGCGTGACTTTAGCGTACACGTGATGTTTCCGTTGGCGATAAAGTTGAAGTCATACTGTGTAGTTGTAGCACCTTGAGGACTGTAGTTTACTTCCTGAAAACCATTGATTTCAAAACTAGCACTTGCCAATTGTATCACATCTTCGGAGCGCCACTCTCGGCCACTCGCATCAAAATAGGTAATGGTTACGATCGTTGGATAATTTGCCCAAAGCAAAGCGGTTTGAGAAGTGTAAGGTGCACCACTTACTTGAGTACCATCAATTCCAAAAACGAAATCACCGTCCAAAATGGCTTTGCCATGCCAATTGGCATCGTTCTCATCTTCTTGACTACTCAAAAAAGCTTTATGAAAATCAATGATCAATTTCGAGCCGTTGGCACCATACATTTCTAATTTGCTTTGTCGCGTATAATACTCAAAACCATTGATGTTATAGAATGCTCTTCCATAGGTATCTGCGTGGTAGTTATACCCTAGAAAACAATTAAAATGGGCATAATTTTGAAAGTTAATTTCCTCAATTCCAGTCATCGACAAGCGGAAACTTTCTTGGGAAAAATCGCCAATACTACCACACTCTATTCCTTTATCAGAATCACATCCAATAAGTGCTGAAATGAAGATAAAGGCAGCAATCTGAACTAAAATCTTAAAGCTTTTCATAACAGGTAATTTATAGGAATTTTGTAATGGCTCCGCAACATACTGCGGAGCCTGTTTGGTTTGGTATAGCATAGCTGGTTTGGTTGAACAGCAAATGCGCTTAGTTAGTCGCTTTATCGTCTAGTTTCAACATCTTATCCAATTTCTCGTGGATGATCTCTGTTTCTTCAGAAAGTTTATTTCTCAGCGTTTGCTTTGCGGTGTTTAATGCAGAGTTTAAGTTGTAGAATAATTTGAGTTGCACCTCTACGTTACTTTTTCCAACTTCTCGGTAGACTTTATATACTGGGTCAACGCGTTTGATGGTGGTGGCAATTAAATGCTTAGAACCTGTCACTACTTTCGTTACTGAAGCGGCTTCTTCACGGGTAAGTTGCTCGTTGGCGATAGAGGCTTCTACTAAGGCTGCAATTTCCGTTTCAAGTTGACCAGCTAAGTTTAGTTTTGCCATTTCTAGAGCTTGTAAATCGGCTGCCGTTTTGGTTTCTGACACAGCATTGCCATCCGCATCTAAATATTTTTTCACCCCTTCATCGTCCCGTTCAAGTAACATAGACCAAGAGCTCTCGAGAGATTTTTCGAGTGGCAATGCGCCTGGAGCAACATTCCAGCCTTGTTTTTTGAGTTTCTTTGCCTGCTTTCTAGCTTCCTTCATCGCTTTTAAGTCTTTCGACTTTACCTTAAGTTGTGCATTTACAGAAAAGAAGCCGATCAATAATAAGGCGGTTAGTAGAAAAGAGAATTGCTTTTTCATCGTCACTATTAGTTTTTATTTGACATCTTTGATTTAAGAATCCCTTGCTTTTTGCTGGGGAGGGTTTGTTTTAATTGATATGTCAAATGTAATGACAAAAATGTCAATAAAAAATTTATTGACATGTTAATATTATATTTAACATATTGTTCACAGCTAATTATGAAAAATCTATATTGCCGTATTTTATCTATATTTCTTGATAAGACACTGATTATCATTGTTTTATTTTTTGCAAGCTTTACTTCGAGTGCACAACAGCATCGGATTAAGTTTGGCACGCAAGCGCCTATTTCTCATTTCATTGGTTATGAGTATGAATTCAAAAATCGAATGACAGTAGGCATGGAAGTCGGTTTATTGACGAGTCCGTATGGAGAATTATTTAATTCCATGATGAGGAATTGGGGAATGGAAGAGCGCATGCGTAAATTATTGAATGATACCTTTACGTATGGATGGGTATTTCAACCAAGTGTGGGTTATACCATTAATTCAAAATACCATATTGATGTATTTGGGCAACACTTTTACAGTTCCACTACCGCTCCTCCTGTCAATTCATTTGTCGAGTTTTTTGGTACAGGTATCGATCCTGCAATTTTAGATCAATTGCCGTTAAATACAGATCTGAGAATTGTAGGAAAGTTGTATCATGTAGGGGCACTGGTAGAAAGACGGATTCCTTTTAAAAATCCGAAATGGGAACTTCGTGTGGGTTTAGGTTTCTCCAGTAATATCCGAACGCGAAATATTATTGAGATCAAACAAACAGGAAGTGTTCAAATTGCCCAAGAAACCCTTGACCTCATTACCGATCAAACCAATCAAGAGATTCGAGATAATTATTTGAAGTATGCACACATTCCCATGATTTCGCTCAAATTTGTACATCATTTGGGAAAGGAAACTGCGCAAGAATAGTCAGCTGGTGTTTAGAGGTGCAGGCTAGTTTAAACAGTTTCTAAGTGAACAACAGGCACATAA
>JBMYQA010000002.1:0-58692 GCA_049600855.1 Flammeovirgaceae bacterium
AATCGAGTAAATCTTCAGATTTACGCTTACAGCAAAATGTTAAAAAACTTCATTTACAAAGTATTAGAAATATGTAGGAAGTGTCTCTAGCTGCTCAATACGACCATTAGCCAAATCTACAGCACAAAATACATGTTGTAACCCGTTTGTCAAGGTAATGTATGGTGCTTTGATCACTTGATTATAGAATATGGCCTGTTCCAATACTTTTTGATTGATAGGTACCTGTGGTGCTTTACATTCCACCAATAAAAAGGGTTGAGCAGCTCGATCCATCACCAAAATATCCGATCGCTTTTGTAGCTGATTAAATTTATGCCCCAACTCTACGCTGATTAATGACTTGGGGTAATCTTGACTCATCAGGTAATGTAAAAAATGTTGCCTAACCCATTCTTCTGGAGTAATCTGAACATGTTTTTTGCGAATTACATCCCATAAAAAAGGTTTCCCATTTACTGTTTTAAATTGATAATCGAATTGCGGGAGATTGAGTACTTGCATGTACAAGTTTAGTGGGAAAAAAGCATAAGTAAAAGATGAAAAAGAACAAGTCAATTGGGGCTAGTTATTTCTCATCTTTTACTAAGGCAAGTGGTTTGTAGAAAATGCTTATTTTATGGATAATGATGATCTTGAATTATATTTGTTAAAGCATTTATCTTTTTCCTGAAAAAATACACCATGGAGCTCACAGATTTAGATGTAACCAAATTATATACCTATGCCGATTATTTAACTTGGAAGCTCAAAGAGCGCGTAGAGTTAATTAAAGGTAAGTTATTTAAGATGTCTCCTGCGCCATCTATGCAGCATCAACGTGTTTTAAGAAGATTAACAAAAGCTTTTTTAAATAAGTTTGAAGAAAGTTCATGTGAAATATTTTTTGCGCCATTTGATGTCCGTTTACCCAAAAAAGATTATAAGGATACTTCGATTTATACGGTTGTACAGCCAGATTTGTGTGTGGTTTGTGATAAAAACAAGTTAGATAAACGGGGTTGTTTAGGGGCTCCAGATCTGATTATTGAGATTTTATCTCCTGGAAATACAAAAAAAGAAATGAGAGATAAGTACGAAGTATATCAAGAATCAGGAGTACGAGAATATTGGTTAGTAGATTTTTTTGAGAAAACGGTATTAGTGTATGTGTTAGATGATCGTGGTAAGTTTATTGGTTTACAACCCAACACCGAAGACCAAGTCATTTCTCCAACCATATTCCCTGAAGTCGCGATTGATCTCTCTGAGATTTTTATTGAAGATGTAGAGCTTTAAATCTTCATGATCGCTCAGTTTTGCTATAAAAAACACTTGAAAGAAAATAAATTCATCCATAACGCTTGCCTTCTCCTAATTAATTGCTAATTTCGCATCCACTTTGCACGAGCAGAGTGTTTTTTTACATATAACTATTGGTTTCATTTTGCGCTGCAAGTTGAATTATTGAACCAAAGAAGTTCAGTATTTGCATCAAAATTAAATTCAAAAAAATGCCTGGATTAATAGGAAAAAAGATAGGCATGACCAGTATATTTGATAGCAACGGCAAAAATATCGCTTGTACGTTGATTCAAGCTGGTCCATGCGTGGTGACGCAAGTCAAAACAGCAGACGGCGCTGATGGCTATGATGCCATTCAGTTAGCTTATGATGAGCGTAAGGAAAAAAATACTACCCAACCGCTACAAGGTCACTTTAAGAAGGCCAACACCACTCCTAAAAGAAAACTCGTAGAATTTAACGGTTTCGAAAATGAACTCTCTTTAGGAGATTCGATCTCTGTAGATCAAATCTTTGCTGAAGGCGAGTTAGTGGACGTTGTTGGAAAATCTAAAGGTAAGGGTTTCCAAGGGGTAGTGAAGCGACATGGTTTTGGAGGTGTCGGTCAAAGTACTCACGGCCAGCACAACAGACAAAGGCACCCTGGTGCGATTGGTGCTTGTTCTTACCCAGCACGTGTTTTCAAAGGCTTGAAAATGGCTGGAAGAATGGGTAATGACCGTGTAACGGTTACCAATTTGAAAGTTTTGAAGATTGTCCCTGACAGAAACTTGATTCTAGTAAGTGGAGCTATTCCTGGGGCAAAGAATTCTTATGTGTTGATCAAAAAGTAATTGAGCGATGGAATTAGCAGTAATATCTACTAACGGTCAAGAAACAGGAAGAACTGTAGACCTCCCCGAAACTGTATTCGGCATCACTCCAAATGATCATGTTATTTATTTGGCGGTGAAGCAATACTTGGCTAACCAAAGACAAGGAACGCACAAGTCGAAAGAGAGAGCTGAAATTGTTGGCTCTACAAAGAAAATAAAGAAGCAAAAAGGTACTGGTACTGCACGTGCTGGTAGCATCAAATCTCCATTATTCCGTGGTGGTGGTCGTGTATTTGGCCCTAAGCCTCGTAATTATGGTTTCAAATTGAACAAGAAAGTAAAGTCTCTAGCGAGAAAATCTGCACTCTCTTACAAAGCTTCTGAGCAAAATATCAAAGTATTAGAAGGCTTTTCTTTTGAGCAAGCGCGCACTAAAGACTACTTAGCGATCTTGAAAAACTTAGAAGTAGCTGATCAAAAGACTTTGTTAGTCTTGAATGACGCAAACGACAACGTTTACCTTTCTTCAAGAAATTTACCAAAAGCAGCAGTGGCAACAGTTGATACTGTAAGCACTTACGAAATTCTTCATGCTGATCAAGTGTTGATTGCTGAAGATGCTGTTGAGAAGTTTTCTAACTTTTAAATCTGATTAGAAAATGGAAATCATATTAAAGCCTATTATCACAGAAAAAACAGCACTTCAAAATGAAGAAGGTGTGTATGCTTTTGTGGTAAATAAAAAGGCAAATAAAATCCAAATTAAAGAGGCTGTAGAGCGCATGTACACGGTTCAGGTTGACAAAGTTCGCACTGCAATTATGCCTAAGAAGCCCAAATTTCGCTACACCAAATCTGGTGTTGTAAGTGGACATGCTCCAGCTTACAAAAAAGCTTTCATTAAATTGAAAGAAGGCGAGTACATTGATTTGTACGAAAACATCTAATTAGCATCGCTAATAGATTTAAGGGTTAAATTTTTATAGGTTACCAGATTGACCTGATATTATAATCTGGCTGTGGAATACACAGTAAATTATGTAAAACAATGGGTGTTAAGAAATTAAAACCGACAAGTCCTGGGCAACGACATAGGATAGCTCCTACTTTCGAGGAGGTTACTAAGAAAAAGCCTGAGAAGTCTTTGCTTGCCCCTATTCACTCTACTGGTGGTCGTAACAACCAAGGTAGAATGACTGTTCGATACAGAGGTGGTGGTCATAAAAGAAGATACCGTATTATCGACTTTAAAAGACAAAAGCACGACATGGCAGCAACGGTAATAGGTATCGAGTATGATCCTAACCGAACTGCTCGTATTGCTTTATTGCAGTATGAAGATGGAGAAAAGACTTATATCGTTGCTCCAGAAGGATTAAAAGATGGTGATGTAGTATACTCAGGTGAGAATGTTTCTCCTGATGTAGGTAACTGCTTACCATTAGGTAAGATTCCTGTGGGTACGATTATCCACAATTTAGAGTTACGTCCTGGTCATGGTGCTGTATTGGTACGTAGTGCAGGAGGTTATGCTCAACTTTTGGGTCGTAGTGGAAAATACGCTTCTGTGAAATTACCTTCTGGCGAAACACGTTTGATATTACAAACTTGTTATGCAACTATTGGTACCGTTTCTAATGGCGACCATATGAATGTACGTTTGGGTAAAGCTGGTAGAAACAGATGGTTAGGTAGACGTCCTAGAACTAGACCTGCGGCAATGAACCCTGTCGATCACCCAATGGGTGGTGGTGAAGGTAGATCAGCTGGTGGTCACCCTCGTTCTAGAAATGGCATCTTCTCTAAAGGTCAGAAAACCCGTGCCCGTAAAAAGTATTCAGATCGATTAATCATTAGTAAAAGGAAAAAATAATCATGGCTAGATCACTTAAGAAAGGACCATATATTGACTTTCGCCTTGAAGCTAAGGTGGATGCAATGAATGAAAAAGGGAAGAAGTCTGTGATCAAGACTTGGTCGAGAAGATCCATGATTTCACCTGATTTTATCGGTCACACTTTTGCAGTACATAATGGGAATAAATTTATCCCTGTATATGTGACTGAGAACATGGTAGGACACAAATTGGGAGAATTTGCACCTACCCGTAACTTTAAAGGTCATAAACAGAAAAAATAGGCGGGTAAATGGAAGCAGTAGCTAAATTAAATAATAATCCCATCGCCCCGCGCAAAATGCGTTTGGTGGTGGATTTAATTCGCGGTAAGCGAGTTGGACATGCCCTAGATTTATTAAGATTTACTTCTAAGGCAGGTGCTCCATATATTGAAAAATTACTTCTTTCGGCAGTAGCAAACTGGGAAGCGAAAAATGAGGGTGTTGAGTTGGAAGATGCTGATTTATTCATCAAAGAGGTGTATGTAACACAAGGAAGAACATTGAAAAGATTCCGTCCTGCACCTCAAGGTAGAGCACATCGTATTCGTAAACGTTCAAATCACATCACTTTGGTAGTTGATTCGTTAGAAGATTACTACGAAGAAGAAGAGATCGATGATGTTGAAGATATTGTAGAAGAGAAAACTGGAGAAACTGATAATTAATTATGGGACAGAAAGTTAATCCTATTGGCTTAAGGTTAGGTTACATCAAAGGATGGGAATCTAACTGGTATGGAGGAAAAGACTTCTCCGACAAATTGGTTGAAGACGAAAAAATTAGAAATTACATTTCTAACCGTCTTCCTAATCCAAGAGCGGGCATCTCTAAAGTAATCATTGAGCGTACGTTAAAGCGTTTAACGATTACCGTACACACTGCTCGTCCTGGTGTTGTTATTGGTAAAGCAGGTGCTGAGGTAGACAAAATCAAAGAAGAATTGAAGAAATTGACTGGCAAAGACGTTCAGATCAATATCTTCGAAATTAAGCGTCCTGAATTAGATGCTAAATTGGTTGGAGAGTCTATCGCACAGCAGCTTGAAAATCGTGTTTCTTACCGAAGAGCGATGAAGCAAGCAATTGCCAATGCATCAAGAGTAGGTGCTCAAGGTATCAAAATTAAGTGTTCTGGTCGTTTGGGTGGTGCTGAAATGGCACGTACTGAAACTTACAAAGAAGGCCGAATTCCTTTGCACACCATCCGTGCAGATATCGACTATGCGGTAGTAGAAGCCTTAACGGTTTACGGTAAAATCGGTATTAAAGTATGGATCTTCAAAGGTGAGATTTACGGTAAGCCTGATTTGACTCCTCACGCTGGTCCTAAGAAACGTGACAATAAGCGTGGTGGTGGCCGTAATCGTGGTGGTAACCGCGGTGGTAATCGCAACAAGAAGAGAGACTAAGTTTCTTCTCCCTTAACTATCAGTTTCTAATACAATTAGCATAACTTGCCTATTGAATGGGTAAGTTATGCTTTTTTATTTTTAGTGATTTCTTCTGATTCAAAATGGAAAACATAGCTTAGGAAAGCTAATTGGCTTTATTCTTCAAGATATCCTGAATAATCGCCAAGTGATGTTCGGTGTGTATACGCATAAAGCGCATAGCCTGCTTTTTATTGAGTTGCCCGAAATAAGGATGCTCAAAATTGGCATTTGGATGCAGCGATTCAAACTTTTTAAGTTGAGTTGCGGTTTCTCCAAGCTGGGCATGAATTGCTTCTTGAGTTACATCTGCTGGTGGGAGCACCTGCTGTGGCGCTTTTCCCTTCCCCCGACTAAGCTTGCCTGTCGTAAATACCAAAGTCCGCAACGGATTAATATTCCTCCTATAAGCATTCACATCGGAACTATCTAACCGATGGCAAATTTTATAAATCACTTTTAGCATGTGATCTAAATGCCAAGCAACATCTACTTTAGACACATTTGTATTTAATTGATCCTTATGGGTGATGTGTTGCTCAATATTTCCTAATAGCTTGACTAAAGCGTCTTTGTCATTTTTACTTCCTTCATCAAACATAGAAAACCCTGATAGCATGGCAATGGTAGTTAATATAAATAGTCCTATAATTAACCGTCTTTTTTTCATAATTGTTTAAATCGCTTTTTCACAAACCTATGTATCGTCGTAAACATCTGAAACTTTTTGGGGAGTATGGGAAGGAAATGGTGTAGATGGGAGAATTAAAACTATAAAAAAATTTCGCTTGTTTTATTGATCATAAAAACGACTAATTTCATATCTTTCTATCATTAGATCACCTTCAAATCGCTTCATGAAAACCATCCTAATTGCCTCCAGAAGACCAAGTATAATTCCTCAGCCTTTGCCCTCTTCCATTGTGCTGATGAATGAGGGATATATGCACTTGATGCAAAAGACCTATCAGCAAGGCATTAAAATGTACGCGACCAATCATCAGTATTTTTCTTCTGATGAGGTCAATCATTTATGGCATGTGGAAGGGGATGAATGGAAGCTAACTGAGGAACCAATTGATTTTGATCTGATTTATGGGAAGTTCCCACATTACTATGATCCCCAAGCTAAAATTGGTCGGGATTATGTGCAGCAGCAGGGTTTGGAGCTATATCCTGATCCCGATTTCTCGGATTTGCTGACGGATAAACAAGCGAGCTATAGCGTTTGCCCCGAACATACACCTTATACCATAACCGTTGGCGCAGATTTGGAACAAGCCGTTGAGCAATTGTACGAGCAATCTTTGCATGAGGACTTAGACCCCAATCGCATGGTCTTGAAGCCGAGGTATGGCCATGAAGGATTTGGGGTGTATTGTATACACAGAAGAGATTGGGAAAAATATCGAGAGGTGGTGGAAAATAAGGATTATATCTTGCAACCCTTTTTGGAAACGAAGCACGGTATCCCTGCCATCAACATTCGTAGCAGACATGACATGCGCTTGAGCGTATTTAATGGGAAAGTTTCTGGTTTTTATGTCCGCATGCCGAAAAATGATGGTTTTTTGAGTAATATCTCTCAGGGAGGCGGCACTCGTTATGGTTATGCTTATGAGTTGCCCCCATCTATCCTGACTTTTGCCCAAAAAGTAGATCAGCAATTTACTCATTTAGGTCCAAGGTATTATAGTTTAGATGTTGGTGTTGGTAGGAGTGGTAAAGTTTGGATTTATGAGTTGAATGATATTCCCTTTTTTACTTGGGTGGGGAATAGTCCGAGTGGCATGGCACACCAAAAGCGTTTACATGGGTTTATGGTGAGGTTCTTTAAAACATTGCTTGCTGAGTCAAGCTCAACTTGAGGCAACGCTCAAACTCATTTTTCTTGCTGAAAGGTATCGGCTATTATTTTAAGTAGTTCACAATAACAGCTATTCGGAAGTGAATACATCCATTTCTCGAATGGAGATGAATATAGACTTAGCTTCTCTCCCGTTTTTTTATTATTTTTGCGCGTTAATTTCCACAACAAAGAAGATTTAGTAGCAAAGATGGGAGACTTAATCAAGGATATCGGAGTGTTGACGGGCAATGAGCAGAAAGAAGAGGCTTGTGCCGTTGATGTGACTAAAGATAATGCTGAAGCAGGTCAGCGCAAATTATATATTGAAAGCTATGGTTGCCAAATGAACTTCTCAGATAGTGAGATTGTGGCATCTGTGATGGCTAAAAATGGTTTTGGAACTACGTCTACCGTAGACGATGCAGATGTGGTATTTCTAAATACCTGCTCTATTCGGGATAAAGCTGAGCAAACCGTAAGAAATCGTCTGAAGCACTTTAATGCCATCAAAAACAAGCGTCCTGACATGATGATTGGGGTACTTGGTTGTATGGCTGAGCGCTTGAAATCCAAACTGTTGGATGAAGAAAAGATTGTAGATTTGGTGGTTGGGCCTGATGCCTATCGCGATCTTCCCAACTTAGTGAATCAGGTAGATGATGGGCGTAAAGCAGTGAATGTCATCTTGTCACGAGAAGAAACTTATGCGGATATCACGCCTGTTCGTTTGAATTCTAATGGCATTTCAGCCTTTATCTCGATTATGAGAGGTTGTGATAACATGTGTTCTTTTTGTGTCGTACCGTTCACGAGAGGCCGTGAGCGAAGCCGTGATCCTCATTCAATTGTAGCTGAAGCGCGTGAGCTGTTCGAAAAAGGCTATCGGGAAGTAACGCTTTTAGGCCAAAATGTAGATTCTTATAAATGGTCGCCTAATTCAGAATTAAAGGGTAAACAACAAATTGAACGTGCTGGTGAAACCAATGTCATTACGTTCGATCAATTGCTTCGAATGGTAGCGGATGTCAGTCCTGAGTTACGTGTGCGTTTCTCCACTTCTCATCCTAAAGATATGACAGATGATGTGTTGTATGCGATTCGAGATTATGAGAATATCTGTAACTACATTCACTTACCTGTTCAAAGTGGAAACTCACGTGTATTGAAGTTGATGAATCGTACCTATGATCGGGAATGGTATCTCGACCGAGTGCGTGCCATTCGTGAAATTATCGGCGAGGAATGTGGGATTTCTTCTGACATGATTGCTGGCTTTTGTACTGAAACAGAAGAAGAACACCAAGAAACCTTATCCATCATGGATATTGTGAAATACGATTTTAGCTACATGTTCTTCTATTCGGAGCG
This sequence comes from Flammeovirgaceae bacterium, assembly GCA_049600855.1. GTDB lineage: Bacteria > Bacteroidota > Bacteroidia > Cytophagales > Flammeovirgaceae > JBMYQA01. The sequence goes on from JBMYQA010000002.1 coordinate 8,645, forward strand.
TCCTGGTACCTTGGCAGCGAAGAAATATGCAGACGATATTCCGTTGGAGGTTAAGAAGCGTAGGTTACAAGAAATTATTGCGAAGCAACAGCAACATTCATTAGAACGGAATCAGTTGGATGTGGGGAAAGTACATCGCGTATTGATTGAAGGACGATCGAAGCGATCAGAAGAGCATTTACAAGGGCGAAACTCTGCAAATAAAGTGGTGATTTTTCCAAAAGGCACTCACAAACCAGGAGAATACGTACAGGTAAAAGTGAATGATTGTTCTTCAGCTACTTTATTTGGAGAAGTAGTGGCATAAAAATTTAGGTGTTGTTCTTAGTGTTAATGGAATACACGCTAAGAACAACCCTTATTGTGATTTACTCCATCAGTTTATTCCACCAGTTTTTGTTCTTTTTTGTCGGTGGTGGAGGCAGTAGTTCCTCATTGTTTTCTGGCTCGCCCCAATTGGACGTTGTTTGTGCATCATCCCTAATGATCATCTTTAAAAGCTCATCTATCGGAGTATCAGGCAATTCATAACGCAATCGGACTTGAATATCATCTAAGTACTTGCGGCGGGTATCGGACTGATGGACCGATTCATACAACTCAGCCAATACGCGTAATGCTTTTTCACTTTCCCCCATCATGTAGTAGAAATCCGCTCGAAAGCATTTGTAATAAGCATATTCCGCAAAAGCCTTATAACCTGCAAAAAAGTCGAAATACGGTAAGATGTGTTGCTTGAGGTAGTCTAATAGAAGCTGCGCAAAAGTTTCTGTATTAATAATAGCGGAATCGCTTTCTATGACAGGATCGGGCAAAAGGTGTTCGTATTTCAGTATGGGTTGGCGATTATCAATTTCATTGCCATTGCCAAAGGTGTTTTTATTGTACTTATTAATGCTCCATTCCCTTAATAGCTGACTAGCATTTACATCATAACTGATGTACAGATCAAAAAGCAAGTTGGTATTTGGGTGAAGTGTAAATTGAATACTTTGCTGGATGCTGTTGATATCACGTAACAGCTCAAACTTGCTTGGTTTATATTGAAAGCCTTTACTTTGGAAAAAGGGAACAATTTGCTCTTCTAAAATGGGTAAAAACTCACTTTTAATTACCTCGCGGTGAAAATAACGAATACCTTGTCCTGTCGTGGGAATAGGAATGCGTTTAAATTGAGTCAGTTCTTTTTGAGGGAGGTACTGATGCAAACAAATGTCTAATGGGATTTGATCATAAGCTTGCCCAATCATCATTTCGGCGAGGCTAAATGCGATTGTTCCACCAATTTGATCGTGCGACCAAGTATCTAATTCACCAAGTTTGGTGGTGGAGGCGGTGTAGTAAACAACTTCACCATCCTCATCAACCTCTTTTTTGGCATAATTGGCTTTTTCAAGGAATAATTCTTCGCCAATATCATAAATGACCTTGAGGTAATTCCCCTGTTTTAACCGAATGCTTTTTCCTGCTTTAATGTAATGATATAAATAAGAATTGGACGATTCAATATTCGACAAGCCAAGGATTTCGTGTTCGGGTAAAGCTGCTGCAAGTTGGCGCTCCAGATTAGTAAGCAAATCACTGCCTCGCTCTCCTTCGAGTACCTGATCGTAAATTAAAAAAGTAGCCCCTTTATAATTTCCAATATAAATTCCTGATTTCCCACGGACATCAGCCTCTTCAAAAAAAGCCTTTTTATTAAACTTGGGTTGAACAATGCCCAGTTGTTGAAGAAAAGCCGTAAATTGTCCTTCTTCAATATGTGGCTTAATCAATATTGCTTCACTAGAAAGTCCCATAGTGTTCAAAAGTGTCTGAATTACTAGTTGAAGGTATCCAACTTCTTGGAATCTAACAAATGTAATGTAAGGAGAAGTTGTTTATGGCCAAGCACTTTCTTCGATCAAATGCTAGGTTCGTGAAATCCACATGCTTACGCATAGATGGAGGTCTCGTATAGCCCACATTTGATTTACCAGCTACAGTCTCTAGGACTTATCAGCCAATTCTCTATTCAAAATATCTCGAAGCTGATCGGCATCAATTCGTTTATAGCGAATTACTTTATTTTCATCCAATAAATAGAGGGTTGGATTTGCTTGGATATAGTATTTGGTATGTGCTCGACCTAAACCATAAGGGTCAGCCGTGTTAATCCAATCCATCTGTTTTTCTTTTTCCTTCTCATTACATTTTGCGATTTCCTTATAGGTCTTGTTACAAATGCCGAAAATTTCTAAACCTTGACTTTTGAACTCTTTATACACCTCTACCAATTTCGCGCTCATCTTACTACAGTTTCCGCAATCAGGGTCCCAGAAGTAAACCGCCACAAACTTGGATTTTAAATTATATAAAGAAGTCGCTTTTCCGCCTAAAGTCGTCAACTCCAAATTGGGCGCTTTTTTGCCAATTAAGAGTGGGTCTAGTTTTTTTGCATTATCAATGATTTTTTCGCGTTGCTCTTCTTCTACCCAAGATGTTCGGTCCTTATTTGCATAATATTTTAAGGCAAGGTGGACATATACCGCATCGTGTCCCATAATTTTAGAAGAGGCGTATTTATTTAAGATGGTAGACAGTAAAAAGCGGAACACTTCGCCTTCTCCCTTTTCAGCGGTTTCTAAAATGATATCAATTTCTTTTATCAATGAATCGGGTAGGGGAGCCACCATTTTATCGATAAAGGTCATGACTTTCTGCTCTAATACAGGTGTTCGTAATAAGCGATCATCAGCTAAATCGAGGTTATCGAAATAATGTGCTTTATAGTAACGATAGCGGAAGGTGGAATCTATGGAGCCATCGCTATTTACGGGAGGTTCAGGAACTTTAATCTCCTGATTGGCCTTGAGCAACTTTGACACAAACAAATTGCCTGGTTTCTCTAAAATACTACTTTGGTAATTTGTGACTTGCTTATTCAGTGCATCGAGCATTTCTTGAGCTTGAAGCATTTCCTCTTCAGAAGTTCCCTCATCCTGCATTTTCTCAGAAAGGCGCTTGGCCTCCATACGCATTTTCCCTAAGTATTGGATGTATTCGTAAAATAAGCGATTGTCTTCTGAGCCCATCACCTTCATATTCATATTGTAATCAGGTGAATCCGTTTCAACTTGAAAAAACTGATTATTTTGATCAATGAGCATTTCGAAATAGGTATTGCTTGGCGGGATGGCAATGAGGTATACGCCACTTTCTAAAGGCTCATCTCCTTGAAAAGAAAATACGCCATTTTCTAATTTTGCCGTATCTTTTAAATACTGCTTACTGCCTAAATGATAGGCCATGTAGATTTCTTTTGTGCCAATATTGCTAATCTTACAATCAATTTTGTAGCCTTTTTGCGCTTCGACTGTGAAGCCCAACAATAGGAAAAAACAGCTGAATACAATTCCTTTCATAATGAATCCTTAAATGATATGTGCTTGCGCTCAGTTATTTTGATGCGATGATGCAAAGGTGAATTTGCAATTCACACAGAAAATTAAACAATTTCCTTGGGGTAAAAATACGAATGTGTCATGATTTGCAAGTTCTTAACAAAACTTTGCGCCTTTTTATCCCAAAAATCCAATAATAATGCCGAATAACTCACTCTTGCTACCATAGTTCAACAATTCGCCTAAATTTGGCAGTCTCAAAAATAGGATGAACAAAGAAATACATGAAAGCAGCCGTACTGGATTTAGGAACCAATACCTTTAATTTATTAATTGCAGAACAACAGGGAACGGAGCGTCCTCAAGTGCTTTTTCGAGAAAGGCGCTTTGTGAAAATTGGGCAAGGAGGGATTTCTCAAGGAGTAATCGCCGCAGATGCTTATGAGCGCGCACTGGCCGCTATGATTGCCTACAGCAAAATTATTCAAGCATATGCGGTGAATGAAGTAGTAGCCACTGCAACAAGTGCCATCAGAAGCGCCCAAAATGGGGCACAACTATTGGCCGATATCCAACGCCAAGCAGGGATTTTACCCCAAACCATTTCTGGAGTACGCGAAGCCGAAATTATTTTTGAAGGGGTAAAAGCTGATATTGGTTTAGGGACAAACACTTCTTTAGTGATGGATATTGGAGGGGGGAGTGTGGAGTTTGTGATGGGAAATGAACGTGAAATATTCTGGCGACAAAGCTTTGAAATTGGTGCTCAACGACTTTATGATCGTTTTCACCGCTCAGAACCCATTGCGCAATCTTCCATCGAGGAGTTGGAGCATTATTTAGAACAAGAACTCAGCGATTTACTAGTAGCCATAAAAAAATACGAGCCACAATTATTGATTGGTTCTTCTGGAACATTTGATACCATTTGGGACGTATTAGCTAAACCAAATGGGGAGCGCCAATTGAGCTATGAGGAATTTTTACCCATTCATCAATTATTTATTGGCAAAAAGCTAGAAGAACGCAGGCAAATTAAAGGCATGTTAGTGATGCGTGCCGAAATGATTGTAGTCGCCTCTTGTTTGTTAGACTTTGTTTTTCGACAACTTCCCCATAAACTACTCAAAATTTCAAACGCAGCTTTGAAGGAAGGGGTATTGGCTTTGATTTTTGCTGGGAAATCCATCTGAATTTCATAATTTAGGGCAGATTATGAGCTAATACAACCTTAAATCCAATAAAACAACTATGATAGATAAAACAGTAGCGGGAGCTAAAGAAGCGGTAGCAGGCGTTCAAGATGACATGACCATTATGCTGGGTGGTTTTGGATTGTGTGGGATTCCTGAAAATTGCATAGCTGCTTTGCTAGATACAGGGGTAAAAGGATTAACCTGTATTTCAAATAATGCTGGGGTTGACGACTTTGGCTTAGGTTTATTACTACAAACGCGTCAAGTGAAAAAGATGATTTCCTCTTACGTAGGAGAAAACGCGGAGTTTGAACGTCAGTTATTAGCAGGCGAGCTTGAAGTTGATTTAATTCCACAAGGTACGTTGGCAGAGCGTATTCGTGCTGGTGGTGCTGGCATTCCTGCATTTTTTACACCAGCAGGTTATGGTACAGAAGTGGCTGAAGGAAAAGAAACGAGAGAATTTAATGGAAAAATGTATTTGTTAGAAAGCTGGTTACAAGCGGATTTTGCGTTGGTAAAAGCGTGGAAAGGCGATACCGCTGGAAACCTCATTTTTAAAGGTACGGCACGTAACTTTAATCCTATGATGGCGATGGCTGGAAAAATTACGGTGGCAGAGGTAGAAGAGTTAGTACCTGCTGGTGAACTTGACCCGAATCAAATTCACACGTCAGGAATTTTTGTTCAGCGTATTTTCCAAGGAAGTGGCTATGAAAAACGCATCGAACAACGTACGGTGAGACAACGAGAAGCTTAATATCCATCCAATAGCGTAGGGCCTACATCCCTACGCTAAGTATAATCAATTATGCCAAAACCTCAACTGCACGAATATCCTGAGCTCTACCACCCATTCGTTCAACCCATTCCATACGATGATTTGATCATGGGTTTAGAACAAAGCTTTGCCAAATCATTACAAGTCCTCCAACGGATTACAGATACCCAAGGGCTGCATCGTTATGAACCCAATAAATGGAGTATTAAAGAATTAATGGGGCATTTAATTGATTGTGAGCGCATCTATTGTTATCGTGCTTTATCAATCGCCAGAGGCGAAAAAATTGCATTACCAGGTTTCGATCAAGATGCTTATGTGAAGCAATCCAATGCTGAAAGTAGAAGCATGCGGGAGTTGGTAGAGGAATTGATACAAGTACGTAAGGCAACGGTTTTATTGTTTAAAAGCTTTACCCCTCAGCAATTAACACGTAAAGGCACAGCCAATGGCTTTGAAATGTCCGTAAATCTGATGGGGTTTATTGCGATTGGGCATGTTCGCCACCATGTGAAAGTGATTCAGGAAAAATATCTGTAAAAGAAGTAGTGAATAGTAATCTGTAGATTTTCCGACATATCATGGCTGATTTTAACCTCAAGCAACGCCTTCATCATCATGATTTTACCTTGCAAAGCATGGGAGAGATTTTCCAGCAGGCAAAAGGGAAAGCTGATGTACCACACCGACATGGTTATTATACGGTGTTATTAGTAGATCATGCCAAAGGCAAGCACGTGATCGATTACCTCACCTATCCTTTTGAAGAAAATCAAGTCCACTTTGTGAGTCCAGGCCAAGTGCATCAAGTACATGTAGAAGAAGAACCAACCGGATGGGTAATCACATTTTCCAGAGATTTTCTTGCCGAAAATAACATTCCAGAGAGCTTTATTTCCAACATTAATCTATTCAAACAATTTGGTGATAGTTCCCCGCTCCAAATTGATCATGAAACCAAGGTTCGTTTATTGCGCATCGTAGCGGAAATGAAAAAATGCCTGCCAGAAGAGTTGCTCTACCGAAATCGAGCTTTAGGTGCATTGGTTCAGTTATTCTTAATTTATTGTAACAATTGTTGTTTACTAGATACTCAGCAATTAGATGAAGAAAACGCTGGTGTGTGTATTTTGCGAGATTTTAAGACCTTAGTGGATAATCATTTTCACGAATGGCATAAGGTAAATACCTATGCAGATGAAATTTCTATATCATCCAAACACCTGAGTTATACGGTAAAAGATATCACAGGAAAAACAGCAAAAGAGTTTATCCAAGATCGATTAGTGTTAGAAGCTAAGCGTTTGTTGATTCATACTGAGTTGACAATCAAAGAAATAGCCTATCAAATTGGCTTTGAAGAACCGCTTCATTTTAGTGCTTTCTTTAAAAAACATACCAAGTGTTCTCCAACTGTATTTCGAGAAAAAAAGTCACTTTAAGTCGCTTCCCGACATTTTTACATATCCCTGTTCCTTTTTTACATCTCATTATTCTGAGATCTGTCGCACCTTTGTATTGTAATCAAACACAACGTAAGAACAAACCCAAACACTGAAATCACACGAGCGGAAAATGGGTTTAACAACATGAATTAATTGAGGTTTAGGCCAAAATTAATCCTAGTACAGCTTTGCCTAAACGCAACGAGGCAAGGATCATTTAGAAATTGATTTTATAACCTTTTAAAGATTCAAGCAATGGAAAAGCGCATTTTAAGTTTATTAGTTCTTGTATTTGCTAGTGTATCACTTTTTGCTCAAAATCCTAATAACGATCCTAAGTTAGCAGGAAAAGAGTTACTCGATGCAGATGATCATGTTCTGATTTTAATTGATCATGAAGGGCAGATGGCCTTTGCGGTGCAATCAATTGATATTCAAACCTTGAGAAATAATGTGGGCTTGGTTGCAGGAGCAGCTAAATTATTCGATGTGAATACGGTCATAACAACGGTAGCAGAAAAAAGCTTTAGTGGGCCATTATTTCCAGAAGTAATCGAACACTTCCCGAATGAAAAGACCTACATTGATCGGACAACAATGAACTCTTGGGAAGATAAGCGTATTGTGGAAGCGGTAAAGAAATCGGGTAAAAAGCGTATTGTGATTGCAGGTTTGTGGACGGAAATCTGTGTGACATTACCAGCACTTTCAGCTTTAGAAGATGGCTATGAGGTATATGCGATTACAGATGCCAGTGGGGGCGTATCAGCAGAGGCGCATGAAATGGCAATTGCACGAATGATTCAAGCAGGTGTTCGGCCAATTACTTCGATGCAATATTTATTAGAGCTACACAGAGACTGGGCTCGTGCTGGAAAGTATGAAGCGGTAACAGGCTTAGCAAAACGCTATGGAGGAGCTTATGGATTGGGTATTGACTACATCAAAACCATGCAAAAGTGGCAAGCAGAAGGAGCCAACAAGCACTAAGCGTTATACAAAGGTGGGGAAAACTCCCCACCAATTTTTCACCTTAACACATCAGAAAAATGAAAAAGATCGCAACCAGCAATTGGCTTTTCGTTTTGGTACTCTCTTTATTCACTGTAGCTTGTGAGCAGAGTACTACTGAGAAAAAAAGTGAAATTGCAGATTTGATTGTATACAATGGCAAAGTAGCTACTGCGCAAGAAAATAACTTTGCAAACGCCTTTGCGGTAAAAGAGGGTAATTTCATCAAAGTAGGAACGAAAGCAGAAGTAGAGGCTTTAAAAGGAGAAAATACTCAAGTGATTGATGCGAAAGGTAAAACCATTATTCCTGGATTAAACGACTCGCACACACACTTGATTCGTGCGGGATTAAACTATAATATGGAACTGCGGTGGGATGGTGTACGTTCGTTGAAAACAGCTTTGAAGATGTTGAAAGAACAGGCGGCAAGAACTCCTGAGGGACAATGGATACGTGTGGTTGGAGGTTGGGGAGAGTATCAATTTGAGGAAAGAAGATTACCTACATTAGAAGAAATAAATGCGGCAGTACCCGATAAACCTGTATACATCCTTTACCTGTATTCATTGGGTTACCTCAACCAAAAAGGCGTTGAAGTATTAGGTTATGACCGTTCAACCAAATTTCCTGGTGGAGTGGTAGAGTTGGATAAAGCTGGAAAGCCTACAGGGTTTTTAGTTGCCAAACCAAGTGCCTTATTACTGTATAAAACCTTAGTAAAGTTACCAAAACTGAATTATGAAGAGCAACTCAATTCTACGGTGCATTATTACCGAGAGTTGAACCGCTTAGCGGTAACCAGTGCCATAGATGCGGGCGGAGGTGGACAGTACTATCCCAATAATTATTCAGTAGCCGAAGAATTGGCGAGAGCAGGTAAGTTAACGGTGCGAACGGCCTATTACTTATTTGCCCAAGAGAAGGGAAAGGAAAAAGACTTTTACCAAACGTGGACAGAGAAACTAGAATTTGGGAATAATGCGGACATGTTCAAGCCGAATGGGTACATGATGCATGGCGCTGGTGAAAATTTGACTTGGGCCGCAGCAGATTTTGAAAACTTCTTAGAGCCTCAACCACACTTAGGTGAACACATGGAGGAAGAACTAGAGCCCATCATTGAAATTTTAGCTAAAAATCAATGGGCATTTCGTATCCATGCTACTTATAATGAAAGTATTGAGCGCTTTTTGGAGGTATTTGAACGGGTAGATAAAAAGTATCCTTTCTTGAATAAAGTGCGCTGGATCATCGATCATGCAGAAACCATAAATGACGAAAACCTGAAGCGCATTAAAGAAATGGGTGGAGGAATTGCCATTCAGAATCGAATGTTTTTCCAAGGCGAATATTTTGTAGATCGCTACGGGGCTGAAGCAGCAAAACGAACACCTCCTATGCGGAAAATGCTGGATTTGGGAATTCCCGTTGGCTTAGGTACAGATGGCACAAGAGTATCGAGTTATAATCCATGGTTGTCTTTATACTGGGCTGCGACAGGGAAAACATGGGGTGGGTTATCCCTTTATGACGAAGATAACCGATTAAATCGGCATGAAGCCTTGCAACTGATGACCAACGGCAGTGCTTGGTTTTCGGGGGAAGAAAAAGCCAAAGGATTCATCCAAGAAGGCATGTATGCCGACTTTGCCGTACTCGCAGAAGATTATTTTACCATTCCTGAAGAGCAAATTAAAAATTTAACTTCAGTACTCACCGTAGTAAATGGTCAGGTGGTGTATGGCAGTGGTGAATTCAAGCAACTCGATCCTACCATTTCAAAACCAATTCCCGATTGGTCACCCGTGAATTACTATGGTGGCTATCAACATTAATCTATCCATTTTTTAACAACATCATTAAGTTTAATAATTATGTCAACAGTTAATCAAAACAATTGGGTAATAGATACTGCCCATTCAGAAATACACTTCAAAGTAAAGCACATGATGGTATCTACAGTTACAGGTGCATTTAATGAATTTGAAGGAGAAGTAAGTACAGATCGTGAAAACTTCGAAAATGCCATGATTCGATTTTCAGCGAATGTAGCGAGTATTAGCACAAACAATGAACAACGTGATGAGCACTTGAAATCGGATGATTTTTTCAACGCGGCGGAGTTCCCCAAATTAACTTTTCAGAGTACTTCTTTTGCGCAACAGGCAAATGGAAATTACCAATTACTCGGAGATTTAACCATTAGAGATTTTACCAAACAGGTTACACTTGATGTAGCATATAATGGTACTGCGGTAGACCCTTATGGTCAAACCAAGGCGGGTTTTGAGTTGACAGGCAAAATCAATCGAAAGGATTTTGGCTTGAAGTGGGGGGCAATTACCGAAGCAGGCAGCGTAGTAGTGAGCGATGATGTTCGATTGGTATTGAATATTCAATTAATTAAGCAATAAAAGTAATTCCCTGATTTTGTTTCTAGGGTCAGGGAAATACTCACGGGATGATTGGATTGATTACAAACGGAATAACACCATAACATCATGAAAGCAGTTTATTTGTTTATCGTTTTAGCAGTAGTAGCAGGAGCTGTATTGCCACTTCAGGCAGGATTAAATGGAAAAATGGGCAGAGCTGTAGGCGATTCGGTGTATGCAGCATTAATCTCCTTTATCATAGGTTCTGTAGGTTTATTTATTTATGCGATGATTACCAAAGTAGATTTTTCGCAAATTAGCCACACTACTTCATTACATTGGTCGGTTTGGGTAGCTGGTTTATTGGGGGCTTTCTATGTGGCGGCAGTCATCGTGTTATTACCCAAAATTGGGGCGGCACTTACCTTTGGTTTGGTAGTAACAGGGCAGCTCGGTTTATCGCTTGTGTTAGATCACTTTGGCTTATTGGGAGTAAGTGTACACGAGATTAATTGGCAACGAATTGCTGGAGTATTGTTGATCGTTGGAGGCGTAGTTTTAATTCGAAACTTTTAAGATCATGAGGTGGCAAACGGTTATTCAGCTCTTCAGTTATTTCTGGTTAACTACCTCCATTTGCGCACAATCGGATAGAGAACCCTCATTTCAACTACTCCGTGCCAATGAGGATTACCAATATTTAGCTGGACAAGAAGATAAAACCACATGGGAACGCCTCAAATACATCAGTATCGGGAAAGGTAATTTAAGTATAGGCGGGAATATTCGGAGTGAATTTCAATACCTGTTAAATGAAGGTTGGGAAAAAGGGAATGATGATAAAGGCCTCCTTTTTCAGCGCTTTATGCTGCATGCAGATTGGCACTTAACTAAAAAAATAAGAGTTTTCACACAACTCAAGAATGGGTTTACGATTGATCGAAACGGAGAGAAAAGTCCCTTAGATACGGATCACTTAGATTTCCATCAGCTTTTTGTAGACTTCAATTTGGGAAAGCATCAACTTTCAGTAGGTCGGCAAGAGTTGTGGTATGGTTCACGAAGGCTAATTAGTATACGAGAGGGAACGAATATCAGGCAGTCTTTTGATGGAGTGCGTTGGAAATGGCAAGATAAACAGCATCAACTGGATGCATTATACTTTTATTACAACCCCCAACGTATTGGATGGTTTGATAATGACTTGAATACCGATAGTATGCTGTGGGGAGGATATTATGTCTGGGTAAATCCATTGAATAAACTTAATTTAGATGTCTACTATTTGGGGGTTCGCAATAAGCATACTGCGTTTGAAGCGGGAACTGATCGAGAAGTAAGGCATTCAGTTGGGGCAAGACTTTGGAAGAAAACAGGAAGATTTCAATATAATACAGAGTTCGTTTATCAGTTTGGTGATTTTGGGAATCATACGATTCAAGCTTGGACGGCTTCTACTGAAATCAACTATCAACTGAGTGAAACGGGATTAAAACCCACATTAGGTTTTAAAGGAGAATTGATTAGTGGAGATAGCGATGAAACGGATCGTACATTAGGCACCTTTAATCCGCTTTATCCGCGAGGTGGTTATTTTGGATTATTAGCCCTTATTGGGCCTGCAAATTTAATGGATTTGCATCCGTCTTTAGCGTTGAGCTTGGGAGATAAATGGAAACTTAATATGGATTGGGATATTTTTTGGCGTTACAGTGAGCGTGATGGCATTTATTTTCCATCTGGCAGGTTAAATATTCCCAGCAACCAATCGACTCATCGCTTTATCGGACACCAAGCAGGAATTCAGATTAGTTATGAGTTCAGTCCATTTGTGGCACTAGAAACCTCTTGCTTCTATTTTGATACAGGACGTTTTTTAAATGAAGTGACAGCTGGCGCTAATCTGTTGCAATTAGGCTTTTCAGCAAATATCCAGTTTTGATGTCTTGATTAGTTTAAGCAGGTGATCATAATGATTACCTGCTTAAATACAAAGAGCACTCATCATACGATAGCGTGCTTCAATACGCTTATTGGAATAAACTAGCTAAAAATAGCTCCAATGCTTCCTCCTGCACCTCTAGCAAGCACATAAATCACCAATCCTAAAAGGGCAACAATAATTCCTCCAACAGGGTTGCCAATAATAGAGATGATACCAGCAATACAAACGATCGCCCCTGCTAATGCTGCAAAATCTTCAAACTCAGCCATTGGTTTTAACCCTTTCTTTTTCGCTTTTCGTTGAGCCTTTTTATACAGCTTTTTGGCTACCATATAAGTAAGCTTTTCTTTAAAGGTCTTTTTTTGCTTTGCAGCAACAGGCATCGCCATGTGATTTGCTGTTGAAGATGCAAATTGATCTGCCGAACTTGCAAAAGATGAGCTTCCGATAAGAAGAAAGCCAACGAGTAGGATAAATAATCTCATTTTGATTCTATTTTTTTGTTGAAACCTGTTCCATGAACGGATAGCATATCGTGTAACTACAGGTAATTACACTTTACTTCCAAGTTTAATCAACTTCCACTGATAAATCAATTAAGTTTGTATAAGTAGTTTGATAAATTTTTATTACAAATGGAATGCCTCGTTTTTTCGTATGGATCAAATTTATACCTTCCCCGATTACTTTCACGAGTTGGAAAAGCACAATTTGTATCTATTGCCGTGTTACCCGATTACCAATTGTCCTTTCGCAAACTAGGTAGAGATGGTTCGGGGAAAGCAACTGTTTCTAAACAAAAAAATCAGGTAGTATGGGGTTCCGTATGCGCGCTATCTCAAGATGCTAAGCGCTTATTGGATCGTTGTGAGGGAATCGGTCTACATTATGTTGAGCAAGGTGTCGAAGTATTTACCCCTGAAGGACAAACACTATCCGTATTCACCTACCAAGCGGCAAGCCATAAAATTCAAGAAGGATTAAAACCGTTTCATTGGTATAAGCAATACCTGTTAAAAGGGGGAGAATTACTCAATTTACCCACGTTTTATCAACAACAGTTAGTCCAGATGGATTCGATTCCCGATCATGATGCGGAGCGTGCTCAACTACACCAGCTTGTAGTGAAAAAGTGAACATTTCGTTAAAGTGAAGCTTTTGGCAATCTTCTTGAACCTCATTTCGTGTAGGTAAAGAAGGATTTAAAATACTCTGCGTGCATAATTCTTTTTAAAGTACTTACATTTTTCCCTTGAAATATTTGTAAATTGCTGCGTTGAATGAAACCATTCATTTGCAATATCTTACTAAATTGAACAAAATATGAAACAAACACTTCTACTTATCGCCTTTTCTCTTTTCATCACGGTAGGCGCATGGGCGCAATCTCCTGTAGGCCAGTGGAAAACCATTGATGATGAGACTGGCAAAGAGAGATCTATTGTGGAAATTTATGAGAAGAACGGGAAGCTTTATGGTAAAATTGTTAAGCTATTAAACCGTGGAGCCGACGAAGATCCTGACCCTGTTTGTGATAAATGCCCGAACAAAGATGATCGTAAAGATCAGAAAGTAATTGGAATGGAGATTTTGAGAGAGATGGCCAAGGATGGTGATGAGTGGGAAGATGGAACGATTTTAGATCCTGAAAAAGGTAAAGTTTACGACTGTAAATTATGGATTGATCCCGCTAATAAGGATATTCTTAAGTTGAGAGGTTACGTGGCTTTTTTCTTTAGAACACAAGATTGGCACCGCGTAAAATAAGCTAAAAGTCATAAACAATAAGCCTTCTTCATACTCATGAGGAAGGTTTTTTTATACCCAATCAGGTTGAATGATCTTATGTTCGATGCGAATCTGTTTGGTGAATACATGATAGAAACGGCTAAATAGTGAGCTCAATAAAATGTACCCTAAGCCTTTTTTGTCTTTTCGATAAATAAATATTTTGGGATGTGTTGTACTCGGTAAGTACACTTTCGATTTATAATATTTCCCTTTTTTAAAGTACCGAAACTCTTCCCAACCAAATTGTAAACGCTCTTCGATTTGTTGTACTGCAAGTGCTAAACGTTCAGCTGTAAACTGATTAAATTGCCCTTCAAGACTCAAAGGCTTGTCATCTTGGAGTTTGGTAAAACCTGGCGAATGCGGATGTTTGTAGCGTATATCAAAAAGTTTGGTATAAGAACCATTCTCTGAAACGAACAGTAATTCAAGTCGTAAAAAATCATACTTGTTGGTAGATTTTACGATCATGCGCTCAAATAACCCTTCCAGATTAACCTCAATGGCAAAGCGTTGCGAATCTGAAAAGTATTCCAGAAAAAAATCCTTATAATCGTGATAGCTACTTCCTCTAAAAGAAACGGGTGTTTTTATAGTCACTTTCAATCCTTCCAATGATTTACCCAATAAAAATAAAAAAGCGGCTCTTTAACTAAGAAACCGCTTCAGATATTTTTAGGATTTTTTGCATTATAGATGTGCTATGGCTTTCTCTTTCTTGCTTTTTCCCGTTGTTTTTTCACTTTCTACCTTTTTACGGTAATGATCAATCGCCACAAAGTAATCGGGATCTTCCACGACATTTACTTCGCAAATTTTCTCAGCACGCTTAATCAATTTCACACAATCGGGGCTTAAGTGGCGAAGGTGTATGAGTTTACCCACACGTTGGTATTTCTCTGCCAACTGATTAATGGCCTGAATAGCTGACTGATCCATAATTCTTGATTCTTTGAAATCGACAATGACTTCAAGCGGATCATTTTTTACATCAAACTTGGTCATGAATAAACTGACCGACCCAAAAAACAACGGACCATAAATTTCATAGTGTTTTACACCATGCTGATCGGTATGTTTTCTGGCCCGGATTCTTAGGGCATTTTCCCAAGCAAATACCAAGGCCGATACAATTACCCCTGCCAATACTGCAATCGCTAAATCAAATAGAATGGTAAATACGGTTACCAAAGCGATTACTAAAACATCGGCTAAAGGAACTTTATTGATAATGCGGAAGGTGTTCCACGCAAAGGTGCCAATCACTACCATAAACATGACCCCTACGAGTGCGGCAATAGGCACCATTTCAATGTAGGCAGAACCAAATAGGATGAACGATAATAAAGCTAATGCGGCAACAATTCCAGATAAACGTCCTCTACCACCTGATTGAATATTGATAATACTTTGTCCAATCATGGCGCAACCGCCCATTCCTCCAAAGAAGCCATTTACTAGGTTTGCCAAGCCTTGAGCCATGCTCTCTCGATTCCCATTTCCACGCGTTTCGGTCAACTCATCAATTAAATTGAGGGTCATGAGCGATTCAATGAGTCCAATTGCAGCCAGAATAAACGCATATGGAAGCATGAATTTCAAGCTTTCCCAGCTCAAAGGAATGGTAGGCAGGGCAAATGTGGGTAATCCCGCTTCAATGCCTGTCCCGCCATTTGAAACAATAAAGGATTTTACCGTTTCCGTTTCAATGCCTCCAAAGATGACGATGGCGGATACCGTAAGAATGGCGACTAAGCCTGCAGGAATGTTTTTATTGATTTTAGGGAGGCCGAACATGAGTAGCATGGTTAACGCTACGAGGCCAATCATGACATAAAGTGCTTCACCTGTAAGCCATTCCCCTTGGGTTTTAAACATGCCGAGTTGCGACAAGAAGATGACAATGGCAAGTCCATTTACAAAACCCATCATGACAGGATGGGGCACCATTCGAATAAATTTCCCCAATTTAAGTGCGCCAGCAGCCATTTGAATGAAGCCGGTGAGTACTAATGTGGCGAATAAGAACTGTAAACCCAATTGTTCGTCAGGCGCTCCCATGGCATTGCCTTCCTTCACCAAATGCACCATGACCACCGCCAAAGCTCCTGTTGCCCCTGAGATCATACCTGGGCGGCCACCAAAAATAGCTGTAATCAAGCCCATCATAAAAGCTCCATAAAGGCCAATGACTGGCGAAATGCCTGCCACAAAAGCAAAAGCAACCGCTTCAGGAACCAAGGCCAAAGCCACTGTTAAGCCCGAAAATAAGTCATTTCGAACATTTTGTGGTCGTTTATCAAAAAATGAAAATCGTTTCTTCACAGTATACAGATTATTGTTATGCTAGTTCGCTTACTTTATGATCGTTGAAATCGGGCGCAAAATTAGCCTTTTCAATTGGAATAAGTAGTGTAATTTTAATTCTATTTACACAAACCGTTGCAATCCGTTGTTAATGTGGGTTGAGGGTTATGTTTTGCGGATGAATGGATAGTTGGGGTAATAAACTCAACCTCCCCAACTCGATTAGCTACTCAAATTTTACGATTCGCTTTCTTTCCCGTCTAAATCGCTTAACTTTGCGCGTCATTTGTGTTTGTATAGTTGTGAGCTCCATTGCTTAGTGCTTTATTGAAGCCCTTACTTGATTACGCTCATTCGTTTAAATTACCTGCCATGCAATTAGTTGAAGTTACTACTCCAAAGCATGTAAAAGAGTTTTTAAAACTTCCTGTTCGAATTTATAAAGACGAGCCCAATTGGATTCGTCCATTGAATGTTCACATTGAAGAAGTATTTGATCCTAAGAAAAATAAGCTGTTTAGGCAAAAAGGGAAGTGTATTCGGTGGATTCTTCAAGATCAATCGGGCTTAACCATTGGTAGAGTTGCGGCTTTTGTAAACCCTAAAACGGTGAAAAAGGGGAATGATCAACCTACAGGGGGAATGGGCTTTTTTGAGTGTATCAATGATCAAGAGGCTGCTAATCAGTTATTTGATGCGTGTCAAACTTGGTTAAAAGAACAGAGAATGGAGGCGATGGATGGGCCCATCAACTTTGGAGAGCGGGAGGCCTGGTGGGGATTGTTAGTGGATGGCTTTCATATTGAGCCCAACTTCAGGATGGGGTATCACATGCCTTATTATCAAACACTATTTGAGAATTATGGATTTGAGGTATACTTCAAACAATATACCTATGGCCGAGATATTATGGGGCCTGTAGAAGATAAAGTTCATCGTAAAGCGGAAATGATCGGGCAAGATCCTGACTATAAAATAATTAACATCGATAAAAAGCAGCTCGATAAGTTTGCTCACGATTTTATGGTCATTTATAATAAAGCATGGGGAGGGCATAAAGGAGTAGCAGGCATCAAACTCGCTCAAGCAAAAGCAATTATGAAACAGTTTAAGCCTATTATGGATCCTAAAATTGTTTTGTTTGCCTATTATAAAGACGAACCTTCTGCTTTTTTTATCAATCTGCCAGAGCTAAACCAATTGTTTAAACACCTCAATGGAAGTTTTTCCTTGTGGAGTAAATTGCGATTTTTATGGCTGCAAAAAACGGGAGCTTGTAAAAAATGCTTTGGGGTGGTGTTTGGAGTGGTTCCAGAACAACAGAAAAAGGGCTTAGATGGATTTATGGTTGCTCGATTCAAACATATTGTTCAGGTGGAATATCCTCAATACGATAAGTTTGAGATGAATTGGATTGGTGACTTTAATCCAAAAATGATGAATGTTGCCTCACAAGTTGGTGGGCATATTGTGAAGATACACCACACTTACCGGTTTTTATTCGATCGGACTAAAGAATTTAAACGAATGCCAATTATTGGTTAGGCATGCCTTAACATTATTTAGGCTGTTTTATCCTTCACTATAAAGGGCTATTCGTTAACATTGCCATTGGAGTTAGTGCAGAAAACTTCAACCGTTTACTAGAAAAAAATTAGAGTGATGAGGAAATTATTGATGCTCAGCTTTGCTGCGATTTTGTTTTTGGGTTCTTGTTCTGACATGCAAAAAGTCTTGAAAAATCCCAGCGTAGACGCTCGTTACAAAGCTGCTGAAAAATATTATCAAAACGAGGAATATGCTAAAGCTGGAATTATTTTCGAAGACTTGATTCCAGATGTCATCGGAAGACCTGAAGCAGAGCGTGTACAGTATTATTATTCGTATTGCCATTTTCATCAAAAGCAATATGACTTAGCAAATTATTACTTCAAATCGTTTCACGATACATATCAACGCAGTCCTTTTGCAATTGAAGCCTTGTTTATGAGTGCTTACGCTAATCTAAAAGGCACGCCTGAGTATAACCTCGATCAGTCGAACACGAATAATGCCATCAACTCGTTGCAGGATTTCATTAACCGATACCCTGATAGTCAATATGTAGCTAAGGCAGAAGACGCAATACGTGAATTAAGAAAGAAACTGGAAACAAAGTCTTTCGAAAAGGCAAAACTATACCAGAAGTTAAGAAGGTATAAAGCTGCAGTGATTGCCTATGATAATTTCCGAAAAAGTTATCCTGATTCTCAATTTAAGGAAGAAGCCATCTTTAACCGATTAGCTTCACAAGCAGAATTGGCAAAGCTGAGTGTTCCTTCCTTAAAAAAGGAGCGTTATGCCGAGTTGGTAGAAATGTATTACTACTTTATTGATAAGTATCCTGCCAGCAAGCATCGGAAACAAGCAGAAAATATTTTTAGAAATTCGCAAAAGCAACTGAAAGATTTAAACAGTAAAGCTTAATCAAGCATTCAAACAGTCTCTAAGAAAATAGCTGCATGTGTATTTCGTGTGGCTATTGCTGTTTTTATACTTGAAAACATTGTTTTAACACCTCTTCGCGGTAACTTTTCCCAATAGGAATCAGTTTGCCATTTTGCATCTCTAACTGATTCCCATCTAGTGATTTTACTTTTTCAATCGCTACAATATAAGATTTGTGGGCTCGGATAAACTGATGTTGTGGCAACAGTTCTTCTAGTTTTTTCAAAGATTGCAAGGCGATGATGCGATCGGCCTCTCGGTAATAGGCGACATATTCGCGTAAGCCCTCCACATATAAAATGTCGTTAAATAATAGCTTATGTAGCTTATGATCGGCTTTTACTACCAAATAATCTTTTTCAGGTGTTTGATGGCTAGCTATCGGATCGTTAGGAGAAGCTTGCGCAACTTCTTGATGATTTCCTTGTTCGAGTTTGAGTTGTTGTAAGGCTTTGTTGGCCGCTTGTAAAAAACGTCCGAATGAAAATGGTTTTAATAAATAATCAACCACACCAAGACTATAACCTTCTAGGGCATATTCGGCATAGGCCGTTGTAAAGATGGTTAGCGGCAAATCAGAAAGTGATTTAAGCAGCTCAACTCCTGTTAAATCAGGCATTTGGATGTCTAAAAACATCAAATCTACGTTTCCCGATTGCAACATAGGCATGGCCTCTAACGGACTTTTATACAAACCGACTAATTCTAATTGTGGAATTTTGGCAATGTAACTTTCCAGTAGCGCGCGTGCTAACTGTTCATCATCTACTACAATGCAAGTATAATGCGTCATGGTTGTTTATTGAGTTTGAGCAATATGCAGCTCTACCGAAAAAATTTGATCTTGATTGGTGATGGTTAATTCGTATAAATTAGGATATAATAATTCCAATCGCCTTTTTACATTTTGTAAACCAATTCCGCCTTGAGCATCTTTTACAAAATCCATTTGAGGGATACTATTCGAAATGTGGAAGTGAATGCCATATTGATCTGTAAATAGCTTTAAACGAATCCATCCTGCGTTGGTATCTTCAATCTTGCTGTGTTTAAAGCTGTTTTCTAAAAATGGAATTAATAACATTGGGGCTACTTTTACTTGCTCATCGATGTGCCCAATCTCCACTTTAATGTTTAATTCATTGTCTTTCAGCCGATGTAAATCAATGAAGTTGTTGAGGTAATCAACCTCTTTTTTGAGCAATACTTTTTCGGCTGAACAATCATAAATATTGTAGCGAAGCATATCAGACAGCTTTAAAATCATATCGGGAGCTGCATCAGATTTGAGGAAGGAAAGGGTATAAATGTTATGCAACGCATTGAATAGAAAATGTGGATTGATTTGAGATTTCAAAAACTTCATTTCCGTAGCCAACTTTTCATTCATGGTTTCAATGGCTTCAGTAGTTTTTCGATGAGCGATTTGGATGGATTGATAGGCCGTACTTAGGAATAAGACTGAAATGAGCGAAAGCCACTCAAAACTGGAACGATGGAAAAAGATTTTATGGATGAACTTTCTCGCCACTCTTCGTTTAATAAAGTGTTCAGGCGAATGATGAAAGGTATTGCGTATCCACATCAGCAAGGCCACCGCAAATACCGAAAGTACGAGCACAATAATGAAATATTGCCAGTATTGCTTATTGGCAAACAAACGTGGTACGAGGTAAAACCAATTCAAATAGACCAAAAGCATTTGAAAAAACATCAATTCTCCTGTTTTAACAATTGCTTCAGTGGTGCTATGACGTGGCATGTTATCGAAAAACAATACCATTAAACTGCCATAAATTAACCAGAATAACGTGTGAGTCAATAGCGCCTTCTTATCCCCAATTTGTCTTGAAATATCATTCATAATCCGCATCGCCTAACAACTATATAGCCTTATTTCAACATACAAAACTCTTCCTTCTCCTGCAAATCCACAATAATTTTCAATCAATTGCCTCAATTTCTCAATAATGATCCGATTGTCTCCATAAAGTTGCTTTTTATCAAAAATTGAAGAATATCATCGGTTGATTGAAAAAATTTAATGGAACGAAGCGATCTCTTTATACTTGCATCAGAAGTTCAACAAACACGAAAACAAATGACATTAATGAGTAAACAATTTTCCTTACTGTCCTTACTACTCCTATTGAGTGTAACTGCGTTTGGACAGCGTAGAGCGATGGATACACAAAAGATGGCAGAGCGACAAACTACGCAGTTACAAGAGCGTCTCACCGAAAAAGGAATGGCGTTAACTGACGAAAGTTTGGAAGAAGTAAAAGCGCTTAACATTAAGTATGCGGAGAAAATGAAGGCTTTGCGCGAGGAAAATCAAGGAGATCGAATGGCGATGAAAGAAGCTGGTCGAGAATTGGAAACAGAAAAAAGAAAGGAACTTAAAAAGATTTTAACAAAAGATCAATTTAAGGAATATAAGGCCTGGATGACGGAGCGAATGGAAGGAAGGCGAGAACGAAGAGGTGGAATGAGAGGCTTTTGATGAACGTTCAAATGAATAACAACTAAACAAAATACAGATTATGAAAAAGTGGAAAGTTCAATTTAGTGTTGCATTGGTCTTGCTTTGTGGCATGCTGATCAGTGCAAAAGTGCATCATCGTCAAGATGAGCGTGAAGCCATGCATAAGGAAATGCGTGAATATGCAACGCAAAACATTCTGCCTGTGATGAAAGCACAGCGCTTAAAGCTAGATAAAAAATTATCGGCAAAAGATAAAGCTACCATTGAAGAGGTGCGCGCAAAGCTTAAAGCGGGACATGAAGCGAAACGCGAAGAAATGAAAAAGCTGCGTGAGCAACTAAAAAATGGAGAAATGGATCGCGAAAAAATGAAGGCACATTTTAAGGGGATGCGTGAGGAGAGAAAAGCGCTCGTGGCACCTGTAGAAGCAATTGCCAAAAAACATGAAAGCAAGATTGAGAAAGTGTTGGCAGTAGCAAAAGCAAATCAGGAAACGTGGAAGCAAGACATGGAGGCTATTCGTAAAAAGTACATTAGTGACGAAGAGTTAGAAGAAATGAAAGCGCGTCATCGTAATAAGCGACGAGCGCTAGGAAAAAAAGAAGGAGAACATAAGGGAGAGCATGGTCAGGGCAAGCACTTTAGAATGAAACATAGAGGCCATGCTAACGGAAAGATGAAAGGCGCTCATCACATGCGAATGTTTCATCACGCTTTTAAGCCTGTCGGTTTCTTATTGTGGGATCCTAATGCACCAATTCCTGCCTTTGATGATACTGATGGCATAGATGAGCTTGGCGTTTACCCTAATCCAAGTACAGCGGCTAATAAAATATCATTTGCTGTTCAGCAGAAAGGCTTGGTAAAAATAGAATTGCTGGACAAATCGGGTACGTTAGTAAAAACTGTTTTAAGTGAAGTGAAAGATTCAGGAAACTATACGGTAGATGTAGATTTGACAACACTTCCCAATGCCGTTTACTACTATCGAATTACGACTGCCGCAGGAAGTAAAACTACACGTTTCTTGATTGATAAGTAATATTCTTGAATGTTTTATAGTAGGGCTGGTATGAACCAGCAGGTGTTGAGTTGCAAAGGCAACTCCCGACAATTTGACTAATTAAATGCCCTGTGCTTTGCGTAGGGCATTTTTGCTTTAGAACTTGTTTTGGGACAAGTATTCTTTTCGTATCATTGTTCCAGAAAATGAATCTTGCGATTGGAGTAACTCCATTAATGATGACCCAATGAATAATATTCAAATTGTCGATACATTTACTGCTACTCATTTTGAATTTTTGAGTGCATATTCTCAAGTAGCTGTTATTGTAGATGAAAATACAGCCGACTTGTGCTATCCTGTGATTAAAGACCTGCTGCCAAAGCATCAGCTCATTCAAATACACAGTGGTGAGGAACATAAAAATTTGGATACTTGTCAAGATATTTGGGCACAGTTCACCGCACATCAGTTTGATCGCCATGCGGTAGTTTTAAATCTTGGTGGTGGTGTTATTGGCGATATGGGTGGCTTTTGTGCCGCTACATATAAACGAGGTATTGACTTTGTTCAGATTCCAACCACTTTATTGGCTCAAGTAGATGCGAGTGTAGGAGGTAAATTAGGCATTGACTTTCAAGGCTTTAAAAATCACATTGGCTTATTCCGGATTCCCAATTTGGTGTTAATTGCTCCTGTATTTCTTCAAACACTGTCAGACCGAGAGCTACGATCTGGTTTTGCAGAAGTGATTAAACATGCGCTTATTTACGATCGAGTTCATTGGAAAGAGTTACGGGATAAAAAACTGACAGAACAACCTTGGAAAACAATCATTCCACACTCGGTTGGCATTAAAGATCAAGTAGTCAAGGCTGATCCTACTGAAAAAAACTTAAGAAAAATACTGAATTTCGGTCATACCATTGGTCATGCTGTTGAAACTTATTTTTTGGAACAGCCAACGAAAAGATTGCTCCATGGCGAGGCCATTGGCATTGGGATGATTGCCGAAGCCTATCTTGCACATCAAAAAGGATTTATTAGTGAATTGGATTATCAAGAAATAGAAACGTACATTTTACAAGTTTTTGGCAAGATTACGATTACTGAGGAAGAAATTGCCGCACTTTTGACAAATGCTTTGCAGGATAAGAAAAATGAAAATGGGATGATTTTAGCGTCATTACTCGATGAAGTTGGAAAAGCAAATTACAATCAGGCCATCACTTTACAAGAGATTGAACAAGCGCTGAAGTATTACCTGGGCCGACCAGCGGTATTAAATGGATAAATCTCTAGGACAATCAAAAAGCCTGTAATCAAGAGATTACAGGCTTCCAAGCAACATGAGATAAGCGTTATTTTTTTGAGGTTATTTGTTTTACAGAATAGTTATTTTTAGGAGCTCGATTTACATGACTAGGTAAAATTGAGTTCCGTTTTCTGTCATTAATAATTTTGCATGAGCTGGTAATTTACTCAAATCGATCTCTCCCTTCTTACCATCTTGCTCTTGCAATACATTGCCTGCTAAGTCATAGACGATTACTTTGGCAACTTGTTCATTTGCCGCAACATGATCAGCAACCTGCACATAGTTCTTTTGGTAAAACTCGTCTACACTTTTATAAAGTATAGCTTCATCAGCTGATAACGTCTTAATGACTTCGGCAACACTTACGCGTTCCTTTTTTCGTTCTTTTGTGGCATTTTTTCCTTCAGGTCCAGTAGCAAAAAGTCCAAATCCGAAGGTCATTAATAATGCGGTAATTGCGATTTTTTTTGTACTTAAAAATTTAGATTGATTTTCCATTTTTTGTTTGTTTAAATGTGGATTCGTATTTCGAAAAAGTTGTTTATAAAAATTAATTTGACACTAACTCCTTTTTCAAAGCGCGTGCCATAAATTATTAAATTGTTGATTATCAGTATTTTAACTTTAAATTCTTATTTATTACGCTATGACGGTCATGTACGGAACTGAACAAACTTACTTTGTTTTCGAACAGTGTATTGGTTTCGGACACTATTTAGTGCCATATCATAAATCAAGAATTTATTAGTTAATAGGTGGTGTAACGCCTATCTATTTATAGTGCAAAAAAAACTAGAAAGGTAAACATGATTGCGATATTTTTTTTGTAATCACACGTAAAGACAGAGTTCCATTCGTTTTAATATATGGATACTTGTTAATTTTATAACTGTGACTACACGTAACCGCTATGAATATGAAACTCAACATTGGCTTTTTGATTGCTTTTTTATTGTTTGCTGTGCAGGCTCAAGCCCAGACCATTAGTGGGAAATGGGTGGGAGAATTATTACAAAGTCCTGGAGGGCTGGCTACGAAGTATTATTTTGAGATGACACTTAAACAGAAAGAGAATATCATTTCAGGAACTTCTAAGATTGTGATGGGAAAAGATAAAGAAAGCAGTGGTTTAATGCGTATTCGTGGAACTTTTGACGGTACTTATTTTTATTATGAAGATATTAAGATTCTTAATGAAGAGGGCATGAATGAAAATTCTGCTTGGTGTATTAAAAAATGTAAGTTCAAGTTTTCGAAGGTAGGTAGCAATTATGTATTGGAAGGGCATTGGACTGGAAACTCTACTTTTGGCTATTGTTCGCCTGGTACCATTAAAGTAAGTAAAAAGGCCGATTCAGAGAATCCCATTCTAGTGATTAAAGAAAAAAAGGATAGTGGCAGTAAAGCTATAATACAGACATTTCCTAAAGTGATCATTAAAACCATAGATGATGAAGGCAATCAAATTGCTGCTAAACTAGAAATCAAGAAAAAAGGTAGTGGAACGCAAGTGCATCGAACTTCGGGGAAGTATACACTTGAATTAACGGAAGGGAAGTATCATGTAAGTGCCAAAGAGTCGGGATATTATGATGGGGTTAAAAATTTTGAAGTAAAAAAGGGGACAGCCAACGAAGTTACTTGTATTCTAAAAAAAATTAGAGAAGGGGATAGCTTTGAGATTGCCAACTTACAGTTTGAGCGATCGAAGGCAACCATCACACAAGATTCTAAGGAGACTTTAAATAAGCTCGTTGAATTCATGAAGGTAAACACGCAAGTAAAAATTCGAATTAATGGTCATACCGATAATGTGGGCAGCAACTACCTGAACCGTTTACTTTCTTATAACCGAGCAAATGCCGTGGTGGCTTATTTAGTAAAAAACGGCATAAGCCAACATCGCCTCACGGCAAAAGGTTTTGGAAGTACGGTGCCCATAGCTGATAACAAAACGACAGAAGGCCGTGCTAAAAATCGAAGGGTAGAATTTGAAGTGATGGGTTTATAAACTAAGCCCAACCCTCTCGGTCTAAACTGCGGTATTGAATAGCCTCAGCCACATACTCTGTTTTAATGGACTCTTGGCCATTCAAATCAGCTATGGTACGAGCCACTTTTAGAATACGGTCATAAGCCCGAGCAGATAAGCCGAGCTTAGTCATAGCCGCTTTTAACAAATTTCGGCCAACAATATCGAGTTGACAGATTTCTTTCACCATTTGCGGCGGCATCATGGCATTGCTATGAATTTCAGCTTGTTCCTTAAAGCGCTCTTGTTGAATCTCCCGAGCAGCAATTACCCGTTGCCTGATTTCTCCACTGCTCTCCGTCTTGCGGTTGGCAGTCATCTGATCAAAAGACACAGGAGTTACTTCTACATGAAGATCAATCCGATCTAGCAAAGGTCCACTAATTTTATTGAGATAGCGCTGCACAGTTCCTGGTGCACAAACGCATTCCTTGTCAGGATGATTGTAATACCCACAAGGACAAGGGTTCATGCTAGCAATGAGCATGAAATTGGCAGGGTAATCTACTGAAATTCTAGCCCTTGAAATTGTGACTTGGCGCTCTTCTAATGGCTGTCGCATCACTTCCAATACCGTACGCTTAAACTCGGGCAGTTCATCTAAAAACAACACACCATTGTGAGCCAACGAAATTTCACCAGGCTGTGGATTGCCTCCACCGCCTACCAAAGCAACATCGCTGATGGTGTGATGAGGTGCTCGAAAAGGGCGTTGGGCAATTAATGAACTTTCAGTATCTAATTTCCCTGCTACCGAATGGATTTTAGTGGTTTCAAGAGCCTCATGTAAGTTGAGTGGTGGCAAGATGGAAGGCAACCTTCTGGCTAACATTGTTTTACCAGCCCCAGGAGGGCCAATCATAATTACATTGTGTCCTCCTGCCGCGGCAATTTCCAATGCGCGTTTGATGTTTTCTTGACCTTGTACATTTGAAAAATCAGCCTCATAATCATTCTGGGAATCGTAGAAGATGTCTCGCGTATCTTTAGTAGTGGGTTTGATGACTAACCGCCCTTCCAGAAAATCGATGGCTTCTTGCAGGTGGCTTACGCCGATAATATCTATGTTATTTACAATAGCAGCTTCTGAAGCATTCTGTTTAGGAAGAATAAAACCTTTAAATTTATGTTTACGCGCTTCAATAGCTATAGGTAAGATGCCTTTAATCGGTCGCAACTCTCCATCTAAAGCTAATTCACCTAGTATGACATATTGATTGAGTTGTGGGGCATGAATTTGATCTGAAGATTGTAAGACTCCCAAAGCGATGGGTAAGTCAAATGCACTCCCTTCTTTACGAACATCAGCGGGAGCTAAGTTGACTACGATTTTCCGCCTTGATACGGTATAACCGTTGTGTTTGAGTGCAGACTCTACACGTTGCTGGCTTTCTTTAACAGCATTATCAGGTAGGCCAACAATGTGAAAGTTTGTTCCACTGATAATATTAGTTTCTACAGTTACGATGGAAGCATTTACACCATAAACTGAGCTTCCAAATGTTTTTGCGATCATCTTGTTCCTATTTTGTTGATTATGAAGTTGATAAAGCTGATCATTCAAGTAAAATGATAAGTCTATAAAACTTCAATGTTCTGTGTGATTTTGTCACAAAAAAAAGATAATTAACTGAAAAATGAAATTATTTTGATCAAATATTTAAAATAAAATCAGTAATATGGTTTTAAATTACACATTTTGCTAAGTGTTATTTACATTAAATGAGTAAGCAGCTACACTAAGCTAGGTGTTATTAGCCGAAAAAATATCGGAAAGTAGGATGGGTAATTTTACTTATAAAGTACAGTATTAAGTTAAGTTATTGATAGTTAGTGGATTGTATATCACACTTTGTAAAAGCAATTGAGAGACACAACTTGAAAATATGAATTTCTTTTAATTTGGCTATAGAACTTCAATAGTATGACATCATGATGGATTTAGGATTTTTTGGCCCACTTGTTTTTGTAGCAATTATTTTCGTAACAACCTATTTATATGGAAAATGGCAAAGCATAAAGTTGCAACAATTAGCTAAAGACAAGCAATGGGGCTATGAAGAGTTTATGGGGCCTCGAACGATAGAGTTTTACCGCGATATTGACGATTTGCCTTTATTTAATCATGGAAGTACGCTTAGTGTGGACAATGTATTGACTATGGATTACATGGGGAAAAAGCTCAAATTTTTTTATTTGGGTATTGGAGCAGGCAAATCAAGACAAACGATGGCAGTTGCGGCTTTTACAAATGAAGATTGGCAGGTACCTTACTTTAGAATTTTACCCAAAAGCTATGTGTTTATTCCTAGTCGTCAAATTCGTGGGATGGAGAAAAAATTTGTATTGGATAATGCCCCACACTTTTCGAAAAAATATACTACTTGGTGCATTCTACCTGATCGAACAGCGGCATTCTTTACACCTACTTTTATAGATCGGCTGGTGAGTCAAGGACGTTTGTATGTCGAAGGTCATGGAAACACCATTTTAATTTATAAAAAACAAGCGTTATATGGGCCAGAAGGTACGCAGGATTTAATTGATCGAGCCAAGCGCATATTGGATGCGATTGCGAGTGCTTATGTGGAAGATGAAGCATTATAGGGCAGCGCCTTCAATGGCTTCTTGATAGCGTAAAGTAATGTGAACCCGATCTATGCGTGCATCTTGCTTAGACTTGATCGTGATTTGAAACTCGTTGGTGTCGATGATTTCACCAACTTCAGGAATGTCTTCGTTTACGGAAAGAATATAACCTCCAAGGGTTTCATAATCGCCCTGCGGAATGTGCCAATTGTAGCGTTCATTGAGAAAATCGACCTCGTATCGGGCACTCAACACAAAGTTGTGATTATCGATCTGCCTTAAGAATAAATCATCCTCATCGTATTCATCTTCGATCTCTCCAAAAATCTCCTCAACAATGTCTTCAATAGTCACTAAGCCAGAAGTCCCGCCAAATTCATCTACAACCAAAGCGATACTTTTGTGTTCGGAAATGAAGCGAATCATGAGGTCGTTTGCCAGCATGGTTTCCGGAACAATCATGATATCTGTAATGGGGAGTTCTTTGGGTTTTTTAAATAAATCTAATTGATGGCAATAACCAATGATATTATCAATAGATTCTGAGTAAACCACAATTTTAGAGTGCCCACTTTGGATAAATAAATCACTCAACTCTTGCACAGTGCTGTCGTCAGGCAGGGCGATGATTTCTTTTCGAGGAATCATACATTCCCGAACTTTGGTGGTTTTAAACTCTAAGGCATTGCTGAATATTTCCTTATCAATGATATCTTCTTCCTCATCATCCTCATCGGGTAAAGTGGTTTGGATCAAGTGGCTGAGGTCAGTAAGCCCAAAGACAGGTCTTGATTCTTCGTATTGCAATCGAAACCCTTTGGTAATGAGTATTTTCGATAACTTTACAATGCTCCAAGATAAGGGGTAAAACACCCAATAAATGGCATGCATGGGAAAAGCGGCCACAGCCAAAAAGCCAAACGGGTTAATCATAGAAAGACTCTTTGGCAAAAACTCAGCTGTGATAATGACGATTGCAGTGGCTATAATCGTTTGTGAAACTAGAGTAATAATGGTAATCGAACCTGGTGTGAGTGTAAGGTTGAAGTTTGCTAATTGATGAATGAAAAATTCTTCAATTGAAAGTTCCAATAAATCGGTCATGGCAATACCATAGAGTGTGAGTGCTGCCGTGTTTCCCAAAAGTGTTGTTGCGAGGAAATAAGAAGAATTGTTAGAAAACTTATTTAAGACATTTCCTAAAAAAGTACCTTTTCTTTTTTGTATGGCAATGTGCAGCTTGTTTGCAGAGACGAACGCAATCTCTGTAGCTGAAAAAAAAGCCGAAAAAATAAGACAAATCACTATGAGAATTAAACTGCTCATCTAGTAATTGTGCCCATTACCAAAGTGCATAGAACCACGATCAAGAACCAAATAGTTTGTCATTCTATAATAATCATTGTTTTCAAAACAATTCAAAGAATGAGAATAAGGTATATTAAATTGCTTATGCTCATTCTAAGATAACACTTTCATGCTGAGATTGAAAGCGCTTTTAGGGTAGGAAATAAAAAAACTAGGCTGCTGCTTTATCTTCTACTTTAGCTGGAGTAGCAATTAGGCCTTTTCGTTTTAGAATGCTTTCTAAAAACTTCACCTCGTGTTCTCCTTTAAAAATAGAGAAAGGAAGGTAAATGAATTGGGCCATTGACAGTTCTAAGATAAAGTAATCTTTCCCTTTTTTGGCATTTTGAATTTGCTCCCAATTTACAGGCATGCCTTGTTTTGCATTTAATTTGATCAATATTTTTTGACTGTTGATCTCATAGCTCAGTCTTTCGAAAAGCATTTTGTATTGATCGAGCTTGGTGATTGCAGAGAATTGGATTACCCAAAATAAAACATAAAGAATAGATAAGGTGAGTGCTATGCCAAAACACCACCATAATGCTCCTGGCGAAAAGATAGGAATCAGCATAATTGCCACAGGAACTAACCATGCCCACCAATATTTTTTCATTACATTTTTAAGTGCAATGTTTACATAAGTTTTGGACTCTAGCTGGTATTTTTTTGTTTTAATGTTCATAAACGCTACAAATTTCAACCACTTAACACAGGGCCGTGACAATACGCACGACCTTTCTTTTATTTATTTGATTGCCTTCAGGCTTATATCCATGCTTTTAATGGAATGTGTGAGGGCGCCTACTGAGATGTAATCCACCCCACATTCGGCTACATCGCGAATGGTTTCTAACGTAATCCCTCCTGACGCTTCAGTTTCACATTGACCATTAATGATGCCAACAGCTTCTTTCATCATCTCATAAGACATATTGTCCAACATGATGACATCCACATGCCCCACTGCTAAAGCTTCTCGAACCTCATCCAGGTTTCGGGTTTCCACCTCAATGCGGAGCGTTTTGTGATGATCTTGTAGATACTTTACCGTAGCATTTACCGCATTGGTAATACTTCCCGCATAATCCACATGATTATCTTTGAGCATGATCATATCGAATAAACCGAAACGATGATTTTGTCCACCACCAATGGCAACAGCCCATTTTTCCATAATTCTGAAATTTGGGGTAGTTTTTCTGGTATCAAGTAAAGCCGTATTTGTACCAGCTAATTTTGACACAGCCTGCTGGGTGTAAGTCGCAATGCCGCTCATCCGTTGCATGCAATTTAGCACTAATCGTTCCGCTGTCAAGATCGCTTGCGCATTACCAATGACATACAAACCGATGTCGCCATAGGCAACTCGATCCCCATCTTTCACTAAAAACTCAACATCGAGTGTTGGATCTACATGATGGAAAATCTTTTGAGCCATAGCAACTCCAGCAATAATTCCATCGCCTTTGATGATGAGGCGGGCTTTGCGTTGAGCGTCAGCAGGCACCGATGCTAGGGTAGAGTGATCTCCGTCCCGAACATCTTCCTGCAAGGCAGCTTCGATGAAGGCGCTGATGGCCTCGTCTGTTAGGTAATTCGTTTTCACGCTGCAAAAGTAGTTATAAGCTTGAAGGTAACCTACATTCATTCAGCAAATTCCACTATTTTACATCAAAGTTGTACGGAAAAGAACAGAATTGAAGCAGTTCAAACGATACAGGAGCGTTTTTTAATAGAGAAAAATAAGTTTGTTTGACTCCCATTGTTTTTTTTCGTTTATTGGAAATTAATTTGAAAACGAGCAGATAATGAAATCAATACGTGCAACTTTTTTTATGATTTGTGTAGGCGTTCTGTTTTCCTGTTCAGGAGAGCAGTTTAATGGCATCTATACCTGTGCAGATTGCCTCTACACGCAATTGGAGTTTAAGGATGGTGGGAAGGTAGAGATTTTGGCAGGAGGCATTAAGGCTTTAGGAGATTTTGCGGTAGAAGAGAATAAAGTTACCGTGACGACTGAAACCAGTGAATACATCTTCTTAATCAAAGATGATCATACTTTAGAAGGACAAGATGATGCTGAAGGAATCTACGTGAAAGGGCAATAAGAGGCTGTTTGAACTTTTTTCGGCTGTTTATTTTGCTGAGATGGAAACATTTGCCCATTTATTTGTTGTTAGGTAATTAATGGCATTTAGAAGTTGTTTATTAGACAACTTCATTATCTTAGTAGGGCTTCACAGCGGATTTTTATGATTTTATTAGCAGAAACACTTCAACCCAACTTACTCAATACCTGTTTATTGATTTTAGCAGGTTTTGCTGCAGGAGTAGTCAATACATTAGCGGGTAGTGGCTCCGTATTTACCTTATCTACACTCATCTTTTTTGGTTTACCTGCCAATATTGCCAACGGGAGTAATCGAGTAGGTACCTCTCTCCAAGCGCTAGTGGCGGTTTTAGTGTTTCGCAAAAGCGATAAGTCCATATTCAAATGGAGCGCTCCTTTTGTAATACCAGCGATTTTAGGCTCCTTACTTGGGGCTCAAGCTGCCATTGATTTGAGCGAAGAAGTGCTCAACTGGGTAATTGGAGGGATTATGATCTTCTTGCTCATGCTCATCTTATTTAATCCGAGAAGAGGCTTGAAAGAAGTGGTAGAAGCATCTACCAAGCAAAACCCTTGGCTGATTTGGCCCCTCTTTTTTGCCATCGGTTTTTATGGAGGGTTTATTCAGGCGGGTATTGGGATTTTACTGTTAGTCTCACTGGTTTCTGTCGCAAAGTTTACCATGGTGAAAGCCAATGCAGTAAAGTTGGTGATTGTACTGGCCTATTCTATCCCTGTATTTTTTATTTACGTATATAATGAACAAATTGATTGGGTAGCAGGTGGTTTACTTGCGGTAGGACAATTGACGGGTTCCTTCTTAGCAGCTCGATTTGCCGTGAGAAACACGCAGGCCAATAGGTGGATTAGAAGGTTGCTCATCATCATGATTTGTATGACCATTCTCAAATTATTTGGAGTGCTGGATGTGGCTTATGGATGGTTGCAAGGGTGATAACGCTAACATAGATAGGATGAAGTATACGGTAATCATCATCGCATATTGTTTACTAATTGGATGTTCAACGGGAATTTGCCAACCTAAATCAGGACAGGCTTTGGTTGATAGTCTCAATTTAGAATTGACGAAACCGACCACTACTCGACAAGATAGTGTGGGTATACTCAATTCATTGGCCTTTAATTTACGCGGGAATAACAAAGCTTTAGCACTGGAAAAAGCAACACTTGCGCAACACATCGCACAAGAGATTGATGATCAGGCAGGCTTAGCCGATGCCTATAATTCTTTTGGTGTCATCTATTGGGAATTTGATGGCGGGGATTCTGCTAGCTTTTATTATGAGCAGGCAATTGCGATTTATCAAAAGTTAGCTATGTATGAAAAACAAGCACGCTCAAAGGTGAACCTAGCGGTGCTTTACGGAAGTTTAGGTGAATATGATAAAGCCATTCAATTGTATGATGAAGCGCTTCAGCTCATTGAAATACATAAATTTGACTACCTGACTTATATTGTATTATTAAATAAAGGAATTATTTACCGCAGAAAAGGCGATTATCCAAATGCCTTAGAGCTTTTCCTCATCTTTTCAAATTATGCGAATCAAGAGGGGCACCAACGTTTCCGATATGTAGGGTATTATAATGTGGCTGATGTTTACCGCAGTATGGAAAACTATACCGAAAGTGCTCAATTTTATCGAAAAGCGCTTAAAATGGCTCAAGAAAGAGAAAATGATAGTGAAAAAGCAAAAGCCTTACGCGTATTAGGGAGTGTATTTAAGGAAACTGATCAAATTGATAGTGCAAAGGTTTATTATGAACAAGCCCTCACCATCTATAAACGGCTTGGAAAAGCATCAAGTATTGGGGCCTGTCTAGCAAGCCTTGGAAGTATGGAATTTGTGAATAAGAATTATGAAAAAACATTAAAGTATCACCATGCATCGTTAAAATATTATCAAACCACCAATAAAAAGGTAAAAATATCAACGCAAAATATATTGGTAGGAAACGTTTATTTAGCCTTAAATCGCTTAGATAGTGCGAGTTTTTATATGAACAAGGGGTGGGAGTTAGCGAAAGAAACGGAAGATAATCTTGCGCTAGTCATGGTTAATGAGGGATTAAAAGATTTATATGCGGCTAAAAAGATGTATAAGGAGGCTTTTATGCATCAAAAAGCGTATTATGAACTGAATGATTCTATAATTAATGAAGAAAAAATTAGAGAAATTAGCCAACTGGAGGCCAAATACAACTATGAGAATGAGAAACAACAATTGCTGATTCAGCAAGAAAAAGAAGTGGCTCAATTCGAAAAAAGACAGCAAATTATGCTAATTGCAGGGGGATCGCTAGCCATCTTAGCCATTATCCTTTTTCGTTCCTATCGAATTAAACAGAAAGATAATCGCTTGCTTGCAAAGCAATCTGAAGAACTGAAAGCGCAAGCCAAAGCACTAGAAGCACAAGCGGAAGCACTTGATACTACGAATAAACAGTTGGTGGTATTTAATCAAGAGCTCGTGAAGGCAAAGGAAAAAGAAAAAGAATTGATGGAAAGTGCCATTTTAGCCAAAGAACAGCAGTTGACTACTACCATGATGGCGAGCTTGGAAAAGAATGCCTTGTTAGATCAGATTAATCATAAAGTAAATAAACTATCAGAAAATGTATCTAAGGAAATCAAACCGCAGCTTAAGGAAATTAAAAAGATTATTACAACCAATAAACACCTCGATGGAGAGTGGGATAGCTTTTTGCACCAATTTGAAAATGTGCATCCCAATTTTTTTCAAAGCCTTCAAAAAAACTATCCAAACCTGACGGTGAACGAGCAGAAGTTGTGTGCATACCTTAAGATTGGGATGCATAATAAGGAAATAGCTACCATTTTAAATGTTTCTCCTAACACGGTATACACACAACTGTATCGTTTAAAGAAAAAACTAGAACTGCCCGCTGAGCTCACCATGCGTGATTGGGTATTTGGCTTGTAAAAAGTTCAAGCAGAACCTAAGAAACTGTTTGTAGTTTTTGTAAACGATAGTAGTAATATATTGGTATGTATCATTCTTTCAGTTTATTTAATTTCAATTCGTCAGTATTTTTAATATCTATAAAACTCCTGAAAATGTATAAATAGGCTTTACTGTTGTAATTATTTTCATTCCGTTGAATTAACAGCATGTAACCTTCAATAATTCGGTTCATTTTTAGATATGAAAATCGCTCTTCATTCAATTCCTCTAACAAATCATGATTTAAAAAAACATACGATTCATTAAATTCTATTGGTAATTTAGCAATCAAGTGTTCACCTGTAAAATTCATCCCAAAATCTCCAGCTGGTGTTCTTGCAGCTTTGATTGCTCCATTACTTGAAATGCTTACCTTAATATCCATGGTATTATCAAAGATGGTCATTTCTAAGGCTTTCGTTTTATTATCCAAAGTCGTGATACTTTTAATAGCGGAACCACCCCACTTAGCATCTACTAATTTGACATGATATACCTGTTCAACATCTTTAAACTTCGCTTTTAAATGACTAAATACTGCCTGTCTTTGAGCAAAAACGGCATTATACGCTGAC
This sequence comes from Flammeovirgaceae bacterium, assembly GCA_049600855.1. GTDB lineage: Bacteria > Bacteroidota > Bacteroidia > Cytophagales > Flammeovirgaceae > JBMYQA01. The sequence continues at coordinate 43,818 of JBMYQA010000002.1, forward strand.
TTTTTTTCACTCGATATTGAATAGTTAACATAATAATCTGAAAAGTTGAAAAAGGAATCAAGCATTAAATGATTCTTCGTATAAACTTTGCCATCTTGTGCTTGGAGCATATAAGATGAAATTAGAAGGGTAATGAGTATTAGTTTATTTATTACATTCTTCTCCATTTTGACCTACTTTAAGTTGATTATCCACTGTATCGTGTTCCTATGGAGTTATTAACATGCCATTACTAATTCCAGTTTAAGCTTTCAACTGACTTCCATTCAAAAGTAATAGTAAGATGCTATTTATCACAAAACTCTTTATCAGTTCCTGCATAAGTATACATTCGAGTAGTTTATCATTCAGCCATTTTGATATTCCAATTAGATTCCCCTTTAATATTTATAAAACATCGGAAAATAATAGGATGAACTTGTGTGTTATTTCTAAATAACAAGCCATATCCTTCAAGGATTCTATTCATAAATAAATGAGGTGGTTTATCTATAGATATTGAAGAAAGAGGATTTTGATTAATGGATAAAACAATTTTATCTAGGCTATCAGGATAAAGGCTTCCTGTAATCAAACTAGGATCCCTTAAAACACTTCCATCATAATCTATTGTTCCATTAACTTCAAGAAAGCGATTAAAAGTTAATTGTAATTTGGGATAACTTTTCGGCATTTTAATTATGAACTTTTTTCTTTCTAAGTCTACTTCACATAGGCACTTTCTAAGATCAGCAGTCCACATTCCATCAAATACTCGTAGACCTTTTGATTGGTAATTTTCTATGTTTTCAAATAGATGTGGGGCTTTTTTAGTAGATATATTCATTTGTCCATTCTTATAAATGTATTTGGAATAAACAAAGTTTGAATCTATTGTCAGTTTATTATTAGTAGATTGAGCATTCAGGCCTACTGATATAATAATGATCAAGAATGTTATTTTAAAAACCTTCATAGCAGTGTTTTATTTTTGGCAAGGACCGTCTTGGAAAAGTGCAGGACTATTGTATGCATCTTTATAAAGAAAGCCTCTATAAGTAACTAATTGATCTAACGATTCTATCTCACCAGGTTTAAGTATTAAATCTTCCCCTATGAAATTAAAACCCATAGTACCATGTAATTCTAAGATTGTATCAATTAATCCTCCCCAAGATAATGCTTCGATTTCTGAGTTATACTTAGAAGAGTCTTCTCCTGTAAACTCAAACAACCGAGCTTTAATGACCCCTCTATAGCGTTCGATCATAATTGCATGCTGTCCAAAAGGATTTACTGGATCAGTCCCATCAACAGCATAGTCAGAAAATAAAGTGAGCAAATCCCAAAAGCAATTTACTAGAGTGTATGTATCATTCTTTCAGTTTATTTAACTTCAATTCGTCAGTATTTTTAATATCTATAAAACTCCTGAAAATGTATAAATAGGCTTTACTGTTATAATTATTTTCATTCCGTTGAATTAACAGCATGTAACCTTCAATAATTCGGTTCATTTTTAGATATGAAAATCGCTCTTCATTCAATTCCTCTAACAAATCATGATTTAAAAAAACATACGATTCATTAAATTCTATTGGTAATTTAGCAATCAAGTGTTCACCTGTAAAATTCATCCCAAAATCTCCAGCTGGTGTTCTTGCAGCTTTGATTGCTCCATTACTTGAAATGCTTACCTTAATATCCATGGTATTATCAAAGATGGTCATTTCTAAGGCTTTCGTTTTATTATCCAAAGTCGTGATACTTTTAATAGCGGAACCACCCCACTTAGCATCTACTAATTTGACATGATATACCTGTTCAACATCTTTAAACTTCGCTTTTAAATGACTAAATACTGCCTGTCTTTGAGCAAAAACGGCATTATACGCTGACTTTTTTTCACTCGATATTGAATAGTTAACATAATAATCTGAAAAGTTGAATAAGGAATCAAGCATTAAATGATTCTTCGTATAAACTTTGCCATCTTGTGCTTGGAGCATATAAGATGAAATTAGAAGGGTAATGAGTATTAGTTTATTTATTACATTCTTCTCCATTTTGACCTACTTTAAGTTGACCATCATTATCATTAGGTATCACTGTATCGTAGTTAGTAACTCGACCATGAATTCTTGTTCCTGACAAGCCCAAAGCAGTAAGTTAAAAGAAAATAGATATCGTAATCTGTTGAGTTTGAATGGGTATGTGATGAGCTGCAGTATACTGGAACTTACTGCGCCTAAATTCATCGCTTTCATTGTTGGTTGAATGTTGAGTTAAAAATCGTTACCCGCCACTAAGACGGTTGGTGCTTCGGGATTTCCCTGATTAATCGTGTTAAGTTATTTATTATCGTATTAAAATGTAATCTCATAACAAAAAAATGAGGCCGCTATTCAGCGGCCTCACGGAGATTGACAACCTTATCCAGTTGTATTTGGGTAAAAGAATCAGGAAGAGGCTCCCCGATACTTACTATCAACTTTAAAACTCAAACGCATATGAATTCTTCGCAATCATGGTATCAGCCACTTGTCTGCGCAATGCTTTTACATTTACAAGCTCTGTTGTTTTTGTAAAGCGCTTCAAGCCCATCAGCATTACCTTTTGCACATCCCCTTCGGTGAATGATGCAATGGCTTCTTTACCACTTACATTTACAATATCTACAGCTCTATAGAGGTATAATTTCGCCATGTTAATTTGTGCTTCCACAGCCGCTGCACCTTGCATGTCCATTAATTTCTCAGCACGTAATATGGCAGATTCTGCGATGTAGATTTCAATCGCCATATCGGCAATATTCATCAAAATCTCTTGCTCATTGTTTAGTGCAGCCCCAAACGTTTCTGTTGCCTTACCCGCAACCATTAATAAGGCTTTCTTTAACTTCTTCAACGTATCCTTCTCGTTCGCAAATGGAATAGACGCATCTGGTGTATCGAATGAAGGAATGGAAGTTAACTCTTTACCGACTGCTTTTGCTGGCCCTAATAAATCTAACTCTCCTTTAAAAGCACGCTTCAATACAGTGCCTACTACCAATAATCGGTTAATCTCGTTGGTACCTTCGTAAATTCTTGTGATACGCGCATCACGATAAGCTCTTTCCATAGGTGCATCAGCAGAGAAGCCCATACCACCATATACTTGCAAGCCTTCGTCAACTACATAATCCAGGACTTCAGAACCATGTACTTTCAAAATGGCACACTCAATAGCAAACTGCTCGATGCCTTTTAATTTGGCTTGTTCAGAATCCATGCCCGAAGCAAGTAAATCATTTACTTTATCGTTGATGTTTTGACCAGCACGGTAACTTGCAGATTCACAAGCCCAAGTACGTGTAGCCATCTCAGCTAATTTGTATTTGATGGCACCAAAATTGGCAATGGAAGTTCCAAACTGCTTACGCTCATTCGCATATTGAACTGCTTGTGCCGCTACATGCTTCGAAGCACCGATTGCGGATGCAGCTAATTTAATACGACCAATATTTAAGATGTTTACGGCAATTTTAAAACCATTACCTCGGTCAGATAGCATGTTCTCCGCAGGAACTTTACAATCGTTGAAGAAAATCTGACGGGTGGAAGAACCTTTGATACCTAATTTCTTCTCTTCGTCATTCATGGTAATCCCCTCATAGCCTTTTTCAACGATGAATGCAGTTAAGTTTTTATCGTCCTCAATTTTGGCAAATACGATGAATACATCTGCAAAACCGCCATTGGTAATCCACATTTTCTGACCTGTAATCAAGTAGTGCTTTCCGTCTTCGGTTAGTACTGCTTTGGTTTTACCAGAGTTTGCATCTGATCCTGAATCTGGCTCTGTTAAACAGTAAGCGCCTTTCCACTCACCAGAACCTAATTTGGGTAAATATTTCGCTTTTTGTGCTGGAGTACCATAATATTGAATGGGTAAGGTACCAATACCTGTGTGTGCCCCAAATGCAGTGGAGAATGAACCACCAGCACCAACTACATCGGCCAATAGCATGGAAGTATTAAAGCCCATGCCTAAACCTTCATATTCTTCTGGTACAGTAACTGCTAATAATCCCAATTCTCCAGCTTTCTCAAGTAAGCCACTCATCACACCCTCTTCCAAATTTTCAATCGATTCTGTATTGGGGTGTACCTCCATTTCTAGGAAATCTTGGCAAGCCTGAGCCATCATGCGTTGCTCTTCCGAAAACTCTTCAGGAATGAAAATTTCATGAGCTTCCGTATCTCTGATAATAAACTCTCCTCCTTTGATTGCTGATTTTTCAATTACTGTATCCATATTGTCTGTTCTTTTTTTATGTAAAGTAATGAGCAGCCATTCCCGCTCTGTTTTTCTCATTTTCAATTCAATCGTTTGCAGTATGAATTCAACTAATTACCCACTTTTCAGTGAATCATATTTGTATGCATGCATAACAATTTCGACAAATATAGAAATAAAACTGTTATGCACGCATAATAATTTAAAAAAAATAATCCGCTTTTGTAAGAAAAAGCAGATTATTAACAAAAAACCAGTGAATTGTATTATCGTAATACCTAGAAAAAGAGTCAGATGGTTTCGTGAAATTTCATAATCAGTGGAAATATACCTTATTTGCTAAAATCAACTAATTGATGCCTTCGCATAATGGAATGATGTCCAAAATCATCCGATACTGAATAGGCAGCGATGAACCAGATGGGCTTAGAAAAGTTCAATTTTCCATCGGAGTAATGTTCATCATCTAGTTGGATGCTGAAGGAAATACGCGTTTGGTTCTTTTGTTCACTTCCTGATAAACGAAGTAAAGAGTTTGTCCCTCCTAAGGTGTCATCAGGTTTAGGATTCCCAAAACCGACAACGTATAAATCTAAGCCTTCGGTTTTTCCATGCTTTACCCGCAACATTTTTAAATCGGCATGTAGAATGTCATTTTTATCATTAAATCCTACTGCAAGCCATCCTGTAGTTGGAGCAGTTAGTTTGAAATGAATCAAATCCGCTTCTCGTTCCCACTCAATGTTCATTTTTTCAACTGCTAAAGTATTGGTATAAGATTGAACCGTTTGGTCTTCGTTGAGGTAATAGCCAATCTGACCTATAAAAAGCAGTGCAAAGAAGAGTACTATCGAAACTTTCATGATGCCTATTGCCTACTTAATAAATGTCAAATCCTGAACAATTTTCCAGTCATCTCCTACCTTCACCAAAGAGAGGTAATTATGGAAAATGGCTTTTTCACTTTTGAATTTCACTTTTACCGTAGCGGTAATCCCTTCGTAAATATCTACCGATTCAAAAATGATGGAGCGCTTGTTTCCTCCAAAGGTTTTGTTTTTAATTAATTGAAGATACGTGGTACGATCTAAAATTTTGAGTTGCCCCGATGTTAAGTCGTTGAACGCTACGCGATGATTGGTATGTAATACATCTTCTAAGATAGAAATGTCATTTTGGTCGCCTCCCTTCACAAACTGCTTGACCGTTTTCTCAATTTGTTTTTGCATGTTTTGGGCTTGAGCTCCACTCATTGTCATAAAAGTAACTACTAAGATTAAAAATAGCTGTTTCATTGTTTTCGTTTTTGTTGAATCATTTTGATATGACACAAGGTTAGCTATTTCTAAAATGGGTGTACACTGAAATGTCGTGAGTTGGGCGCTTGCTGTTGGGAAATGGACGATTTACATCATTTCCGTTAAAGAAATGCGTTTTTTCATCACAATTTGATTATTAAATGGAGAAGTGTATTGGACATAAAAGTCGAGGAACTGCTGCTCTTCGGCTTGATAGGTAAATGTATAACTACTTCCTGATGCGTCTAATCCAAGTCTTTTGACATTGGCCTGTTGTAGATTTATACAAGGTTCATCTTGGGTGTTTTCGGCAAGGTAAAACTTAATAGTGCTTGGTGTGTAAGCATGATTGTTGCTAGTGAGCCAAATGAGTTTAATGAAGAATTGATAGGTATTGTTTTGGGGATGGTAATCTTTGATTTCGACATGAAAGGTGTTTTTAGGTAGGTATTGCCCATTTTTTTGGAATTCCAAAAAGCCTAAGCAGGGTTGACCATCAGCAAATGTACCTGTTGCCCACGGTTTACCATTGGCATAGTATATACTTACTGTGCCATGTTGCACTCCATTTATGTATTGTGTATGCTTGTAGAGTTGCCCATTTGGATGATAAAAATACAGGTTACCATGCTTTTTCCCCTCTTGATAGTTGGTAGCCAATCGCAACTGTCCTGTTTTATAATAATCCCGTGCATTGCCATGCCGTTTGCCTGCCTTATAATTGACCTCTGACATCAACTTCCCATTAGGGTGATAGGATTTGCGAAGACCTGTGAACTTTGTGGAAGAATGTGCAGAAGTGCCAAATTGGAACGTATCGGAGAGCTGATTGCAGGAGGAAATGACAAAAAGTAGTAAAATAAAGCTGCAACGTTTGAGTGTTTTCATGGAAGTTTTGCGTTTTTAATTTTAACAATTGTGGATCTTTCGGGCATAAATATAGAGGTAACTATTTACATAGATGGTAAACATTTCTATTTTTGCCCATCTTCAAAAAATGAATAGATAGTGATTCAAGAACTTATTTCTCATCATAAGAGACAAAAATTGGGAATGATTCGTTGCCTTTTCGACAAACAGAACTCGTTCAACTCACTTACGATATCAGGGAACCAATCTCAATTTAAGGAAATTGTATAACGGGTTATCTTGTGAATTCATACTGCTATCTCCATCAAAACAATGACAAGTGTAATGGGTCACCAAACAATATTAAATTCAGAAAACCACAATTAGCATGACAAACTCAACAACATTATCTCCTGCTTATGAAGCACTCAAAACCTATTTTGGTTACGAGAAATTCCGCCCAATGCAAGCGGATATCATTAAATCGGTATTAGCCAAGAAAGACGCATTAGTGTTAATGCCTACAGGTGGAGGGAAGTCCATTTGCTATCAAATTCCAGCTATTGTTTCAGAAGGTACTTGTATTGTCGTCTCTCCACTCATTGCCTTAATGAAAGATCAGGTGGAAGGCTTAAAGGCCAATGGGGTATCCGCTGCATTTATCAATAGTTCCATTAGTTTTAATGAGCAAGTACAGATTGAAGGAGCAGTATTAGAAGGTCAGATTAAATTGCTTTATGTTTCGCCTGAAAAACTGCTTTCTGGACCTTTTTTTGCTTTTATGCAACGCATTAAATTGAGCTTATTCGCCATTGATGAAGCGCATTGTATCTCCAGTTGGGGACATGATTTTAGACCTGAATATACCAAGTTAAATCAACTGAAAAGTCAGTTTCCTCAAGTCCCTATTATTGCATTAACCGCAACGGCAGATAAAATCACACGCAGGGATATCATCAAGCAATTGGCACTTGAAGATGGAAAGGAGTACGTAGCTTCTTTTGATCGCCCAAATTTGAGTTTAGCTGTAAGGCCAGGCCAAAAGCGGTATCAGCAGATTTTACGATTTATAAAAGCCCGTCCCAACCAATCGGGGATTATTTATTGCCTCAGCCGAAAAGAAACGGAGCGAGTTGCAGGGAAGTTGCGCGATGATGGCATTCCCGCCGAGTTTTATCATGCGGGCATTGGGGCTGCTTACCGAGCAGGGGTACAAGAACGATTTATCAAAGATACGACTCCCATCATTTGCGCAACCATTGCTTTTGGAATGGGCATTGACAAATCAAATATTCGTTGGGTAATTCATTACAACCTTCCGAAAAATATTGAAGGTTATTACCAAGAAATTGGTCGTGCAGGAAGAGATGGTTTGCCAAGTGATACCTTTCTGTTTTACAGTTATGCAGATGTGATGCGGCTTCGGACTTTTGCCGAAGAAAGTGGGCAGTCTGAACTTCAACTGGCTAAATTGGAGCGAATGCAGCAATTTGCCGAATCTGCGATTTGCCGCAGGCGTATTCTGCTGTCGTATTTTGGCGAAAAGGCCGATAAAGATTGTGGCAATTGCGATGTGTGTAAAAATCCACCGCAGCGATTTGATGGAACCATTATTGCACAAAAGGCATTATCGGCGGTTTACCGCATGAAAGAACAAGTAGGAGGGAACATGCTCATTGATGTATTGCGGGGTTCGCGCAAAAAAGAACTGTTGGATAAGGGATACGATAAAATCAAAACCTATGGAATGGGAAGTGATATTGGCTATTTTGATTGGCAACAAATTTTACTTCAACTCATTCAATTGGGATTGGTAGAAATTGCCTACGATGAAGGAAACACCTTGAAGCTAACCGAAAGCAGTCACGAAGTGTTGTTTAAAGGGAAAACGGTAATGATGACACGTGCAGTAGAAGCCAAGAAGCGTGAAGAGAAAATGGCAGAAATGCAAAAGCCAAAATCTCAGAAAGAGCTCATGGCTGATGAATTATTTCAGGAGCTGCGTGAATTGCGAAAAACAATTGCCGATCGACAAGGAATTGCGCCTTATTTGGTATTTAGTGATGCTACCTTGCAACAAATGGCAGCGGAGAAACCCTATACACAAGCAGGCATGAAGCGGATTTCAGGGGTAGGTCAGAAGAAGTTGGAGAGTTATGGTAGTTTGTTTATCAAAGAAATTGTACATTTCATTATCCGCAAAGTGAAGGAAGGAGTCAAGATCAAAGGCAGTACACAATTGCTGACTTGGGAGCTTTATCAACGTGGTTTGTCCATCCAAGAAATGGCAAAAGAGCGCAAATTGAATTTTATGACCATTGAAACGCATTTAGGCTATTTATATGAACATGGCTTTCAGGTAGATATTTACCAATTTGTTACGCCTGATGAAATAGATATTGTCGCGAAAGCAGTGGATAAATTAGGAAGTGTAGACGGCCTAAAACCGATTTTTGAACACTTGGAGGAGACGGTAAGTTATTCCAAAATTAAGATGGCTCTGGCATACATGAATAAACATTCCGAAAAAGCATAAGTAAAAGATGAGAAAGTACTAGCCCCAATTGACTTGTTCTTTTCATCATCAAAATCACCTAAAAAAATTAACCGTAATCTCCATTATGCTGATGGTTCGGCCTTCCGATTTTTTACGCAATCTTGATAATAAAAATAACGATGTATTAATGGAGCCATTTATTTCTAATCTTTTACTAAAATGCTTACTTACTCAAATAATCTCAGCTATTTAGCTAATTTTCTAATTAAACTCACATTCATGAAGCCGTTAATCTATTTGTGCTGTATTGTCCTTTTTGCATCCTCTTGTTCATTTGATCAAGAAATTCATTTTAATAAAGATTGGTCGGGTAATGCTGCGTTTATGGTAGATTTGTCTACCATGATGGCAATGTTGCCGCCTGATACTACAGGTGGTGGCTTGGGTGGACCTACAGAATCCTTAACGAAAGGTTTTACCGAAATGGAGGAAGAGTTTTCGAAAACAGAAGGCATTAGCAATGTGGAAGTGGAAGAAGATAAGGAGTTGGGCAAGATGCAGATTAAGTTTGACTTTGCTTCCATTGACGCATTGAATAATTGTTTGCAAGGCGAGGGAGATATGGGAGCAGTGCTCAGCAATAAAGACCATGTTTTCTTCCGTGTAAAAGGGAAGAATAAACTCATTTATGAAGTTCCAAAAATGGGGGAAAGTTTGAAGGAGGAAGAACCAAATATGAATCTTGATCAGATGGCAGGCATGGCGGCCATGATGCGTTATCACTTAAAGTTAACATTTGATCGGAAGGTGAAAAAAGCGTCTAGCGATAATCAGTATACCAAACAGACTAAAAGTGTAGAGCAAGATTTTGGCCTAGATGCATTGATGAAAGAAGGGTTTAATGGAACCATTGAAGTAACTTTAGGGAAGTAATCCTAAGCGTTTCTTTGTGAATACTAACCAAAGAAGAGCTAGTTGTATGATTTTAGATTCCATGTGATGAGAATAAATTATTGGGCATTCATATTCGTTACATTGATGGCATGCGGTGAATATGGTAAGAAGCTTGAACTTGTAGCCATTGATGAAAAGTTTCGAGAAGGTCAAGTGGAGGAAGCAAAACAAGAGCTGGAAAGCTTCCTTGAACAGACCAAAGACAATGAATATGCTTGGACATTATTAGGCCACATACATGCTGAATTGGATGACAATCAAGCAGCGAGGAAAGCCTATGAACAGGCATTAACTATCAATGCCAATACAGTAGAAGCACTTACTGGTTTAGGAATTATCTTTAGAAAAGCGTTGGATTATCCCAAAGCGGCTGACTATTACCACCAAGCGATTGACATTGATCCCAATTATGCGCAAGCCTATTCGAGTTTAGCGGTGGTCAAGCTCAAGCAACGAAAATTTGATGAGGCCCTAAAAATGGGACTCAAAGGTTATGAGCTTGATCCAGATGATCCGGTGTTGATCGCGAATTTATCCATCACGTATCACTATGCGGGCGATAGTTTAAAAAGGGATCAGTTTTATGAACTGGCAGAAATTAACGGATATCGAAACTTACCTTCACTCCAGAAAATTTTTACTGGGGAATTGACTGTGTTTGATTAGGTCGGCAAACCTTATCGTGCTTTCGAGTTTTCTTCACTTGATAAGTCGATTTTGTTTTTAAAATACCGATCGGTATATTTGTGTTGTGAGCAAAAGAAATTCAAATAGAGAACAAACAAAACAACGAATTATTGAGGCTTCATCGGTCGTTTTCAATAAGAAAGGTGTTTTAGGTACCTCATTGTCGGATATTGAGAAAGCAACGGCATTGACGAAAGGAAGTATTTATGGGAATTTTAAGAATAAGGAAGAAGTGGCCTTAAAAGCTTTTCAACATAATTACGGTTTACTGAAAAAAGGAATTTCTGCTAAAATACGCGAAGCACAAACGGCGCGCGAAGAGTTGATGGCTTACATTCATTTTTATCGTGAGAATTACCAATTCCATTTTACCCGAGGTGGTTGCCCTATTTTAAATGCGGGAATTGACGCGGATGATGCGAATATTGAGGTGCTAGAAGCGGTAAATAAGGCCATTCGCGACTGGCAGAGGCACTTGAGTCGAGTCATCCAAAAAGGGCAAGAGGCTGAGGAATGGAATACGCCCGTTCAAGCCGAAAATTTTGTAACGCTTTTTATTAGCCTGTTGGAAGGAGGAATTTTTTTGGCTAAAACTACAGGAGACATCAAGCACCTCTTGCGAAATTTAGATCATTTGGAACAGACAATTCTTGAATTATAAATTTTTTAATCAATAAAATACCGATCGGTATATAAACAATTCACCATGATTGCATACCAAAAAACGTTTGAAGTAAAATGGGCAGATGTCGACCCGAATAATCACCTGAGAAATACCGTCTATGTGGATTTTACAGATCATGTGCGGTTTAGCTATTTTGATTCTCAAGGTTTAGACTATCACTACATCAGAAAATTGGGTATTGGCCCCATATTTTTCAAAGTATGTACTTCTTTTTATAAAGAAGTTTTACTGCACGAAACCATTACCGTAAACTTAAAGTTAGCCTATTTGTCTGAGAGCGGAGATCGTTGGTCTTTTGAGCACGAGGTATTGAAAGCTGATGGGCGTTTAGCTGCGAAAGTGGAGGTACAAGGTGCATTTTTAAATTTAAAGACGCGAAAATTGGCTAATCCATCAGAAGAAATGAATGCGGCTATTCGAAAGTTGGAACGCACAAAAGACTTTAAGGAAGCAGTTGAGCTAGGAGAAAAATAAATAGAGACAAGGCTAATTCCTTGTCTCCACAGTTCCATTATTGATTATATTCTAATATCACAGGAAATTTATCGGTAACTAAGCCAATAGATTGGCAAGCAGATCTGGAAATCTTAATGATTACATCTTTATCGGTATCCACATTTTGTAGGTTACCCAATATACGAACAAATGTTGATTTGCCATTATTTGGATTCGTTACCTTAATATAAGAGCCTTTAGCAGCCGTGCGATGTAGGGCTAAATGTTTATTTGTGCTCGTTTCTGAATTGCCTTTGATAACTGCTCCCATTACCGTGATTTTTCTGTTCGTAGGGATGTGATTATCCATTACCCGGCCATTTGTGCTCATCAAGTGCTCATTTTTGTCGGCCACTGTTTTCCTTTCATCACTGATGTCAACATACGTTTTATTACCAGTTGTTTTATCAATGTATTCATACCCGACAATAATCCGATCTCCTGCTTTGATGCTATTAGGAGAAGCCATGGCATTCCAAGTTACTAGTTTGCTCATGGATACACCGTATTCTTTGGCAATTTTTTCCAGCGTTTCTCCTGGTTGAATGGTATGTGCTACTTGCAATACACGCGCGTTTTTTTCGCCAATTGGCTCATAAACCCACCAAGGCACCTCGCCACTACCACTTCCCGTTCCGTTTATGCTGCCTGAATCGCCAGAACCATCATTTATTCGATTATTGGTCTTTTTTAAAGGAGGATTTTTACCTGGTACTAAAATTAATAGTGCTTGATGCTTATACAAGGTATTGCTCTTTAACTTATTCAGGAGCTTGATCTCTTCTACTTTTACATTATATTTTTTGGCTATTCCATAAAGGGTTTCTCCAGCTGCTACGGTATGCGTAATGGTCACCAAATGCTCTCTGCCTGCATATAAACTTTCACTAGGCACACGAACGATTTGGCCAATTTGTAAAGCGTCTTCTTTTAAATAGGGATTCGCATTCATCATATCACGTAAAGTGACATTATATTTTTTTGCGATACTCGTCATCGATTCTTGGGGAGTTACCTTATGTAAAATGTAGGTCTTCCCATACTCTTCCTCAGTGCCAATGGAGTCTCTTAGGTGAATTTCAGCAACACTTACTAAAGAAAATAACAGCAAGATTGTTGTCAATATGGTGGTCTTCCCGTTCATAGTCTTAATAATTAGAAAACTAAAAAATTAGTCTAGTTAAACAAGTTTGGTGTTTTAACAATAACGAAATGTATGCTTATCAATTGAGTTCACTTAGTCTAATTTAAGGATTTTTAAAACAAAAAATGGAATAATGTACAAAAGTGCCAAAATTTCAGTGATTCATGAAGGTGAGCTATGTAGCATATTGATAACCAGTGAATTTAAATAAACATGTTTTTTAGTTCAGGCGTTTGGTAAAGTCTTTCCAAACTTGGATATATTCTATTGTGTATTTATTGAAGAAATCTTCATGTTTTCCTCCTTCAAAGACGTGGAATGTTTTGATGTGGGCAGGGCAATTGGCGAATATGGCTTTGCTTTCATGTAAAGGGAGTTGCCTTTCTTGGTCGCCTGCTAGATGCAATAATGGGGTTTTACATGCTGTAATGGCGGTTTGAGGTTGTAATTCCTCAATATCAATTTGAGCAATCCATTCACCCATCCATAACATAGGGCTATACAGCCATTCGGGTAACATAAACGGCTCCATGCGATGTTGTATGGCATGACGAAGCTGATCATAAGGCGATTCTAAAACAATAAAATAGCTATCTTTAATCACGGACAAGGCATACGTAATGGTGGCGGCACCTAATGAACTGCCGTGTAAAGCGATGTGCGTTTTTCCTTCACTTTTCAAGAATTCATAACAGGCAATTAAATCGTGACGTTCATGCCACCCAAAGCTGATGACATCGCCTTCACTTTCTCCCGTAGCTCTAAGATCTGGAAGCAGCACTGAAAAGCCTTGTTCCAAGTAAAACGTGGCTCGGTCGACTGTAGCTAAGCGATTCGCTTTTATGCCTGAAAGAATAATGACAGTAGTATCCGAATGCCCAATGAGCCATGCTTTGATGCGGAGTTGATCTGCTGTAATTACACTTACATCTTGATGAGGATATGCTTGTAAGGAGGTAGGTATGTTAATAATTGCTGGTTGAGGCATAGTGGCGTATTTTGCAGCTAAATAGCCAACCAATACCCAAGCAATTCCCAAACTAAGGAAAATACTGAACCATTTTAAGCTTTTTTTTAGATGATTAGGCATGATGTATGCGAGATGTTCTACATTTTTGAGGTTGCAAGTAGTTAAATAAACACAGCTTGATTAACAAATTATCCTACTTAACTTGAATATTTATGTTGTTACGAACTATACGTCCCTATCTGTTTTTAGTTGTGATCACCCTTGTAGTGAGCAGTTGTGGCATTAAAGTACCTACTTTTCAATCCATGAGTGAATTGAAAGTAGATAAGTTCACGAAACGGGAAATTACTGTAAAAGGCTCCATCGTGATGAATAATCCCAATAAAAATAGCCTCAATTTGAATAATATCCGACTCCAAATGTCTTCCAATAAAAATGTGTTGGGAACCTTCGAACAAGATATCAATGCGCCTGTAGCAGCGTTTAGTAATTTTACCATTCCTTTTTCCATCAGTTTTGATCCAGTACAGCTCGGACAAAACTTGGTTTCCACAGCCCTTTCTGCCTTTAGTGATCAAAAGCTCAAACTAGCCTTTAAAGGGCATGTACAGGTGAGTAGTAAGAAAAAGGAGCAAGGAGGAATCAAGATTCCAATTATTTATTCAAAATCTATTAAGTTTAGATAGGACTACGGCTACACATTTGTTAGAAAAAGAAGCAGAAAAGTTGAATGATTTAAAACTTTTTCTAAGAAAAAAATATATAAACGAAAATACCTTAAAGTGATTAAATCGTGCTTTAAGGCGTTTTTATATGTGAAATAATAGGATTTATTCAAGAAGTACTGTGACTGCTGTTTACTTTTTAGGTTTTTAGTCGTGATTTAATGAAACCTTAGCTCTTAATAAACGTTAATGAGTTATACGGATAAAACACAATTATTTATTGGAAAAATTAAACGACTTCTAAATCTCTCAATATAAATATTTTTTTTCTCATCTAAATAAAATAACCCAGTTTCTAATATATCTTCAAT
>JBMYQA010000003.1:0-58175 GCA_049600855.1 Flammeovirgaceae bacterium
TATACTTAAGACCAGCGTCCTCTAGGCCGGCCGCGACTCCATCAGTAAAAGCATGCGATAAAGATTTGAGTGCTTTTGGCGGTAGCTCTTCTGTGCCCAGCTCAATAAGAAAATCAGAACTCATTTTGATTCTCCCTTGTGTTTGGCTATAACCTCTTTTGCAACCGTTTTATCGGCGAGAGGGAAGCCAGCTTTTAGTCGAGAATCAAAATAACTTTGAGCAACACCTCGGGCAAGTGTCCTAACGCGCAAAATATATGTCCTACCACAATTCTGACCAGAATAAGAAGCGTTTACACCCACTTCCTGTTTCTCCTTATGTGAAAAAGTGGCTGATTCATATCAAAGGGTACAAAGATCATCTCGAAGTGAATAAATACCTGACCACCTTTGAAGAAATCAGCAAAGTCAATGTGTTCTGTCACTTCGAGATGAAAGAGGGGATGGAGGAAATTATGGTCTGCATGTACTCCCCAAAGCGAGAGAAGCTTTATTACTTGCAAAGTGTACTCGAATGGCTCTTTAATTATGAGCTGATGCAATATGTAAAAGCGCATTTCCGATACCTCAAGATTCCTGCCCGTGTGGCAATGAGAGATTACCTCAAGAAGTGCCGGATTACAGAAGATGAGTTGGCGATTGATACTGCCTACAAGCGCTGGCAACGAGATACGGATAACAAGTTACCAGGAATGATTTGCCTATGACACTCTTACGTGATACTTGCCGCAACCTTGGGGGAATCCAACGACTGTGGATTGCGCTGCAAAATCAGGCTGCACATCGTATCACTCCTGTTCGAGCAGGTTCAGAAACAATCATTTTAGATCGGGAAGTGTTTTGTGAGGTAGGTTTGGATTCTGGCAATTATCAGGAAAGTCATGTAGAAGATGATGGGGGAAGTTTCTTTCGCTCAACCATTAACTTTCAACTTCGAAAAGACCGGTACTCGATTTATGGATTCGAGCGTGATTGGAATCGCAAACGACTCTTAGTAGTTGTTAAAAATCGAAATGGTGATTTTATCATCTTTCGAAACATGCGTTTGACTAGGCAAAAAACGAGTGGGGAATTTGCTCCAGACTTTAATGGGTTTCAATTTCAATTACTTGGTAATCATTGGTTGCCCTCAACCTATGGACAAGCCATTGAAGCCATTTTTTGGTTTAATACAACTTTTCAAGCGGGAGCAGGACGTTTTGATCCTTCCATGGTATTTACTGGAAATGCGAGTTGGAATTTCACGAATGGGATCAGCCTTGTTGGTAATGCCATTGACACAGATGGCATAGCGGAAGGTTTAAATGGAAATTCCCAACTCATTACGATTGATTCAGAAACACCCGCTGAAGGGATAACAGAGCTCCATTTTCGAGATAATTCGATTGCTGGCACATTGAGGTTAGACCTATTACCCAACCTACAAACTGGAGACTTTGCGTTAAATCAGATTCAATCTGTAACCGTGGGGGAGTGGGTAAATAAAGCAGGAGTGGTGATTGAACTGCGCAATAATCAATTAAGTGCATTGGCTCAGCGACAATTGCTTGAAGATATTGCTAACCGATTTGTAGGAACAAGTTCGGATTTAAAGCTTGGCTTATTTAACCAGGCGGAAGCTCCTGACGAAACAACGATGAAACTGGCCGTTGAGCTGTATACAAACTATGGAATGGAAATACGCTTACCTGCTGTTGAAACACGATTAACCATTACGCATGAGTGACTTGATTAATTTGCCTCCCATCAATGGGATCGAGGGAGCCGTGTACGATCCTAAAAAATCAGCTAATGAGCAATCTGATTTGGCAAAGCTTTGGGCCTTTGTTGTTCGAACGCTTCCACATGATGAACAACTTTCAACCTGTGAATACTCTATTAATGGGAATAAAATCAGGTATCCTAAAAAGGTTTGGGTATACGAAGGAGTCCAGTACATCGAAGAAACTCGGTTTACATTCAATACTTATCATGCCCAATTCTTCGCAAGAAAATCTGCCACCGCTAAAATTGAACGATTATGACAAAAGTAGTAGCACTTTGGGGACGAGATGATTTTAATACTGGAACAACTGTAAATGATGCGTTTCGAAGTATTCAAGCAGCACTGAATAATACGGTTACCAATGAATTCGTAGACATTTATGCTGGGAATTACATTGAAGCACTCTTTTCTGCTTTAAATACAGTATACTTAAACGGTCAAGGCATTGTCAGTATTTACCCACCTACACCTAATGCTTATTTTTTAGATTATTTTGGAAAATCGCTTGAACTGTATTCCATCCATCTCATTGATTTTACCAATACAATCCGAGTGAATAATGGTAATGGAACACGCCCGATAAGTTTTACCGACTGCAAGTTGCTTTCAAGTACGCGAGGAACCATTGAAAACATTGCCCCTAGCGAAAGTTTGCAAATCCGCTTTCAGGCTAGCTTTAGTGCTTTTATCTGTTATGACCTGATTAATATAGATGTAGAGATCATCGAAAACAGCACTTTCCATGACTGTCACCTTCAATTTCGCTACAACAACTTTGGATCAGGTTACATTCAAGATAGCATTATTACCGCTTCGCACTGTGAGTTTACCAATAAAGTAGTGGTGATCCGAAATGTTTTATTTGGAGATCAGACCACCTTCAGCTACGATGATGGTTTAAATAGCGTCAGTAATGTAGATTTTGCCACCTTCCAAACGGCTAACGAGACACATGAATGGGGCTTTGATCTTTCCAATTGCATTGTAGAAAGTGAGGCTGCGATTTACCAAGATAGCGCTGCCAATGACTTTGCCATTCAATCAAGCTCTTTAGCTGTTGGTGCAGCCTTGAATGGAGGCGTTGTAGGAGCCTTTCCTGTATCTGAGCGTGTATTGGCCACTGACACAGGCTGGCAAAATAATGCAGGTTTTACCTTGAATATGGACCAGTATGAAGCCACAGGAGTTGCTGAAATCACTTCTCCAGTAATTGATCTACAAATCAACAAGCCGATTCAAGGTGTGGGTGGTTTATTGTTTGATGCTTGGCAAGATGGCCGGTTGTTTAATGATGGTGGGAATTTAGGAACACCCATTGTTTCTGGAGCTTCACAAAGTGGTCTATCAGTGGCACTGACTCCCGATGCGGTCTATTGCGTCGATGGATTTGTGGAGGTAACGACCAACTTGAGGGGCTTAACTTTCACCAACCAACAATGTTTCACGGCATTTACAGGTGAAACCATCACTGCCGTAACCGCAGCAGGAGCTGGAGAGATTAGAGAAGTGTTGAGGTTAGATGGCAATACCACAATGCTTGCCAAATGGTGGAAAGATGGAGAAAGTGAACCTGCAAATTGGTCTGCAATTTATCGTGAAAAAACCTTACTTGTAGATAGTCAGGGCAATACCAACGCAGAACCCGCTTTTGATGAAAATGACTTCCCCCGCCATCCAGTTGGACGGTTTGTGAAAGTAAAAGCAGTAGTATCCACCAATAATGTAAAATCCTAATGGCCCATTTTAAATCCATTGCAGTTGAGGTAAAGGAACAAAAGCAGCTACCTGATCATGCCGCAAGCTTTACCTCCATTGCCATCCAAACGATTCCAGTATTCATTGATTTCAATCAATCAGCCCGTTTTGAAGTGATTAGTGTCAATACGACTAAGGCTTTAATAGCCTCAGCTGAGCTGATTGAAATATTGCCCTTTGTTTCAAATCCAAGCTTTCAAAATCTCCAATTGGTACACCCACATGAAACCAACTCATTACCTATTTCTTACCAAGCGGGTACAATTCCCATCCATCAATACTTCGGCGCTGATCCTGAAGAATTATCCGTTGAGTTTGAATATGGTGGCGATGGGGTGGATTTGATTACCAATTCAACCTATACCATTACTTTTATTACCATCCCGCTTTCGTGCATACTTTCATACGAATAATGTCCTACTCACTCCCTTATTATACACCTACCATTGCATCATCACAACCATAAATGATGATGTGGAATATTCGGCTTTTGCAACAGATTTTCAGTGAGAAATGGTTCATCGAGAAAGGCTATGAGCAGCAGATGGCTCCATTGATCCTCAAGGCGCTTCTTGAAGGACAACAGCCTGCGCTAATCAATGAGGGGCTCCATGTGCGGCTTGGTCAAAATGATGAAGGCGAGTCATACGGCTGGAAGCTCCATGTGCTAGAAAATGGCAAGGTGCGTAAGGTAAATTCTTTTGCTGAGGCGGCATCGAATGCCATTGCCCTCTTACATGTGGACGGCCCAATTATGCGTTCCGATGGCTGGTGTGCCATGGGTACAGAAACCATGGGGCGTATCCTCAAAGGAGCCGACAAAAGCCCGAATATTTCCGCCATCATCTTGGAGATGAATTCACCAGGCGGACAAGTCACAGGAACCGAGCAATTGGCCGGTGTAATTGAGGCTATTGAAACGCCCAACTACACCTATGGTCACTTCGCAGCTTCGGCAGCTTATTGGATTTCAGCAGCCACGGATGAAATCTGGTCATCAGGCAAATCCAATCAGTTTGGAAGTATTGGCACTATGGCGAGTTTCCGCGATTACACGCTTTACCTGGAGCAGTTAGGCATCAAAGAAATCGAGGTTTATGCTACCGATTCTGAGCATAAAAACCTCCCATTTCGAGAAGCCAAGCAGGGGAATTTCGATCCCATGCGGGAGGAAATTCTGGATCCAATCAATGCCATTTTTAAAGCGGAGGTCAAGCGACTTCGAAACTTGCCTGAAGAGGTACTTTCGGGCAGGTTGTATTTAGCTGAAACGGCCATCGAGAAAGGGCTCGTTGATCGAGTAGGTACGCGTGATCAGCTGGTGGAGTACATCTACAACAAACATGGTGAACCCATGCAATCCAATTTTTCATTTCATACAAACGCGTTATCCATGGATACATCAACTTCAGAGAAGGGACAACAAAGCTGGCTGGCCCAACTCACTCAATTATTTCCCAACAAACAAGCACTCGAATCGCTCAAATTAGAGCTGCAAGAAACAGCTACAGAGCGAGACGATTGGAAGGGAAAGTACGAACAGCTACAGCAACAAAACACTAGCTTATTAGCTGAGAAACAGGAGTTAGCCACTCAGCTCCAATTGGCTAACCAACAACGAGATGAGTGGAAAACACTCGCTGAGCAATATGGCGCACAGCCTGGCACAATGCCAAGCAATCCTGTAAAAGCTGAAGGCGATGACATTGGAGAGCCTGAAGGTTTTCAAGTCAACCAAGGTGCTGAGCATAATCAGATGGCCATGCAGATCCTTTCCAAGAAGAAAGGCAACAAAAAATTATAAGCATTAACCTTTAACCACTTCTTACTATGGATGGAATTAATGTGGATCAGATTGTGACCGAGTTGGGCGAGTACATCACGCAGCACGATGAAATTAGAACATGGTGCTACAACATGGATGAGCTGGATGCCTACACCGACACACTGACCCAAGTAAAAGGGGAATACCCCACCTACCAATCGGTAGCCGATCATGTGGTGCAAGAATTCACCGATGAGTGGACCGAATTGGGGGAAACCAAGTTTCAAGTGAAGATTTTAAAAGCCTTCCGTCAGAAGGTGAACTATCCCATCAAGCCGCATAAGGTGCTCGGCTCTTGGTTGGCATTTCTACATCGAGAGAATGTTTCCTTAGAGCAAATGCCGATTTCCCGCTGGATCATGGATCGTGAGCTCAAGCCTAAGGTGATTGATGACATCAACATCTTGGAAGGCCAAGGGCAATATGTTGCAGGTACCCGCTTGTTTGGCGATTCGATGGATGGCATCATCACCGTTTTGACCAACATACTGGCTTCAGGAAATCCTTTCCGCATGCCTTTGCCAGCGCTGACGAGCACCAATATCGTAGATAACATCACGCTTTATGAACGCATGTTACCTGCCAGAGTGCTCTCCAAGATCAATCGAATTTTCATGAGCCGCCAGAATTTGGACCGCTATAAGATTCGTTACCGCGATCAATTTGGGCAGCAGAATGATTATGCCAAGGCAGAAATTGCTACAACTTGGCTGGGTAATCGTGAACTGGTAGGCTTACGTTGTTTGGATGGTTCTGACCTGATCTTCTCAACAGTGGGAAATAACTTCCTCAAGTTGGTTGATATCTTCAATGAACCCGCCGTAACCGATATCCAAAAGCTGGATTACAAAATCAAAGTGTTTATGGAATTTGTCTTAGGCTTTGATTTTTGGGTGGATGAACTTGTATTCATCAGCGACTTTGGAGGCACCACCGTAGGCCTGCCGAATAACCACGCATTGTTTTATCCTGCTACACCAACCACTATCCCGAGCTAATCATGAAATTTAGTGTTAAAATATCAGGTCCAGTTGAGGGCAAAAAAGGCTTCTACCATGCTGAGGGCAAATCGCCAAGCAATGGAAAAGTGAGTGTGATTGTTTGGGAAAAACCAGACAATAACTTCCTAATTATCACCCTTAAAAATCATCACTCCTTTATTGACAACAAACGGGTGGTCAGTTACGCAGGAGGTATTCTGACAAAGGGCAAATCCAATAAATCAGGCACGGTATTGACCTTTGAAAACCTTTCCTACACACTCAGACGTGATCGTAAGAAGGAGAAAGAAGAATCTTCTAGTCAGATTGCCGAACAACAAGCGCAAATCCAAGAATTATTGGGGCTTGTTCGTGAGCAGAAGGATACGATCACCGATCTCGTGGCTAACCAAAACAAACAGCCAGATACTACAAAGGAGATCAGTGATTTGAAAGCGGTAGTGCTCAAGCAACAAGAGGAGATCAAAGCGCTCCAGTCCCAGCAAGCTTCTCCCAAAAAGGAGGAAGCATCGAAATAATTATCATTCACCACTAATTCAACAGCCATGTGCGAATTTAATCCTGAAGATATCATCGGCACCAATTGTGGCACGAAGGGAGGCTTGAAAGTCCGGGCATACTATGCCTTTGCCGAGGATATTGATGTGCCCTTCCCCGAGCCAGACCCAGCAGCTACAGACTTAGCCGCATCTGTAACCGTCACGGCTCCCTTCACCATGAAAAGCGGCAAAAAGTTCTGGCTTCTCGATGCCGATTTGGATGCGCCAGATTTAGTCAGCGAATCCCAAGGGAACCTGAATAACTTATCTGCCTCCAACAAATACACCTTCCGAAAGTCTGGCACCAGCAAACAGTTGGTGGGCTGGCTCAATGCCAACCTCAATCGTCCCATTGTGCTGGTGGTAGAAGATCGCGATGGCCACAGGCGACAACTTGGAGAAAACGGCATCTACGCCAAAGTAGAATCCTTCCAAGAAAACAGCGGTAAAGTGGTAGGTGATGACAAGTTCATCGAATTTGTAGTCTATGCACCAGGCGGCTTGCCTTATTTCTATGAAGGAGCGATTCCACTAACCCCAGCACCTTAACTGAATACACCATGAACCCAGCCCTCAAAAACAAATACAACATCATTGGCTTACCTGCTGGCATCACTAAAGTAGCCATTCCAAGGTTTGGCGAAGTAGATTTCTCCACACTGACCATCCAACAAGCCGATGAAATGCACCGACTAGGTTGCAAACAGTTGGAGAAGATTGCAGAAAAGCCCAAGGCAAAAGCTACAGGCAAGAAAGTAGGTGAGCCAGATGGATGAGATCCGTGAGTTATTAATACACGAGCAGGCTTGGCTCCGTGCCATTCGCGAGCAGTTGGTGGAGCAACCCCAAGACCAGGCAAAACAAAAACCACTGCCACCAACGATTCAAGAAACCGTGCAGGAGCCAAGCCCTAATGAGCGAGATGAACTGAAGGAAATTCAAGCAAAGAAAACGGAAGCCTTTAGTGAAATGAATCGGCTCCATGCCCAGCTGCAACTGCTGCCCAGTGATGAAGAAAGGCGATTGGCTGCATTACGAATACTCCAGCTCGATGAAGCCATTCAAGCTTATTGGAAGCAGATTCATCATTATGAAAAGCATGGAGAACTACCCAAGCGTAAACTATTAAGAGGCGAGCCAGATTTTGAACATGATTCGCAAGCGGAGCTGATTCGAAAACGGAATAATGCACGATCTTACATTAGCAAAGCAACCAATCGAATCAAACATCCCGAAAAAGTGAACATGCGGAAACAGTGGATTGAACAGATTAATCAATTTTTAGGTAATGAGTTTATTTGACCTTTCTGATATGGGACAACATCAGATTCAATCTGACAGTGCAGCTGCAGCAGCTGAGGGCTATGGCTTATCGATACATTCATCCAAGGCTTTGCAGGAAGTGATTGGCACGCTTGAGCGCAATCAGCACATCCATTTTATGAGCAAGGGGGAATGGTCTATGCATGAGCTGTTGACTTATGTGTTGCAGCAAACAGGTCCAGCCAAAGTGTACATCACGACCTGGACCATCACAGAGGATCCAGTGAGTAAATTGTTTTTGCTCAAGCAAGAAGGCATTATCCAGGAATTACATTGTGTGCTGGACTATCGCATCAAAGACCGTAAACCCAAGCCCTTTCAGTTTTTGGAGCAGACAGCAGATCGAATTTTACTCACTAAATGTCATGCAAAAGTTACGGTCATTGAAAATGAACATTGGCATGTTGCTATCATTGGTTCAGCCAATTTTTCGAAAAATCCACGGATAGAAGCAGGCATCATTTGTACTGAAAAAAATATCTCCCAATTCCACCAATCGTGGATAGAAGCCCAATTTCATGAAGCTCAGTAAGGAACAATACAAGGAACTCGAACAATTTGCTGGCGTGTTTTTTAGCATCCAAGAAATCGCTACGGTGATGGAATTGGATGGGGAAGCCTTGAAACATGCTTATGAAGACCCAAGCTCTGACATCCACCAAACCATTCAGCGTGGCCGACTCAAACAAGAGGCAGAATTGCGTAAAATCATCTTCAATTTAGCCAAAGGCGGCAGCTCTCCCGCCCAAAACCTCGCCCTTAAAATCATCCAAGAGGCAAAAATAGATGCGTTTTGACTTGATTTTCTTTTCATATATTCCCACTTTTAGGAAGCCCAACATTCAATATGAGTTATGTTGGGTAATTTTTATCTAAGGCATATTGAGTGTTGGTAACATGTAAGAAGAACGTAACTAAAAACACCTACCAACATGAAAACGCTTTTAATTCAAGAGTATCAAATTTTACAATCCGCTTCCTGTATCGAACTTCAAGGCTTAGTGAACCAGAAACTCAAAGAGGGTTGGCAACCTTGGGGAGTCTTGTTTTTTAATGATATGATGTATGTGCAGGTGGTGGTGAGGATGTAACTAAATATTAAATAAACTATTTTCAAATATGAAGCGCTACCTAATTTTGATCTTACTCCTTGTAAGCTTTTCTACCTATGCCCAACAATACAAGAAGTCTTATAAATCTATTCAACTATTAGAACCTCAAACTTTTTATTTGAATAGTGGAACAAGAATTGGAGGGAAAACTCGGATTAGCTTAAAGGTCGATTTACCTAAGAACACAATAAAATGGTATTACGCATTTAGTACTGTAAAAAGGGATAGAGATAATAATGAAAAAAAGATAACAGCTAAATCCACTATAAACTTAACAAATCAAGTGGGTAAGGCGCTGACTTCACTTGTTGGTAATGCAAATATTTCAACCTTAATTGCTCAATCAGCATTTAAACTGGTTGCTCCTACAGGAGCAAGGGTATGCGATATTTATTTAGCAGATTACAACGGAAGCCAAAGCTTCAAAGAAAGAGATGCTTTAGGATTTTATAAATACACTAAACCAGCAAATTATCCAGAAGGTACGAGAGAAAACTATCGTGAAGGTGTAGTTCCCATTGATGACTTGAAAAGAGGAAGTGCTTATCTCTGTTTCCGCAATCCAAGTCCAACTGAAGGTATAATAATAATGGTTGAAGCAACTGCAATAGTGGAAACAATCGTGTATGAAGATGTATGGTCACAAGACAATATTGATAAATTTTATAACTCTTGTAAATCATCATTTACCATCAATGATCCTGCTGTGAAAGATATCTGTGAATGCTATCAAGATAAGTTTCTTTCAAATTATAAGCCTTCAGCATATTCAAAAATGGCAACGACTGAATCACAATCTATCTCAAGTAAGTATCTTAATGATTGTTTTAAAGAAACAGGGAATGAAAACTTAAAAGAAAAACGAGAATCTGCATCAAAAATTATAGAAGAAATCAATGCTTTAACTGTTCTCAATGATTATTCTAAGTTGTCTAATAAATATAAAGAATTAGTTGCTTTAGGGTATGATGATGTCAATACATGCAATTCTGCGGGATGGTATTTTATGCTGAATAAAGACTTTACACAGGCTTTGGAGTATTATAAAAAAGGCTTGATGAAAGAGCCTAATAATTTATACCTTCTAGGTAATATTGCACATTTACACATTATTGAGGGAAGATATAAAGCTGCAGAAAAGATTTATTTGGAGAATAGAAAAGAGCGGTTAGATAATAGAATGAAATGGAAAGATATGGTCAAAGAGGATTTTGAGTTATTTGAAGATATTGGATTAGGTAAAAGTTCAGATTTAGATAGAATAAGAGCCTTACTCAAAATCAAAAAAAAATAGCATATTGTCCTACCTCCCCACCCAAATCCATACTAAAATTGCCAACACCACAGCAATTTTAGTATGGCTAAACTCACAGAAAACGACCAACTCATTGCCTACCTTTTGGGGAATATCCCAGTAAATAAGCTCAGCAAAAACCTGCAGCTGAAGCTCGATCGTTTGTATGCCTGTGATAACCTCATTCGGCAGTATGGCTCACGACCCAGGGTGATCCGCATGATGGTGACGCGTTTTACGGATGAGTACAAGCAAATTAACAAAACCTATAGCAGACGAACCGCTGAGAGCGATTACAGTGCCACCCAACAGATTTTTGGTACCCTTTGCAAGCACGATATCAATTACCATGTCGATATTTTGTTGGAGCGGATTTCCGAGACCAGGCATTTAGCCAAGATCACCCAAAATGCCACAGCCTTGGCTCGATGCGATGCCAACTACCAGAAAGCTATCCAAGAGTTTATGGGCGATAAAGATGTGCCCGACTATGAGCAAATCCAGATTCCAGACCAGGTGTTTATTCCCGACCCCAAATTGCTGGAGAGTTATACACGACTGCCATCTGATGAAGAGCTGATGAAGCAAATTCAATTACTGGAGGCCAAGCCCAAAAACAAGATGCCTCAGCTGAAAACTGAGCACATCGAACTAGCCAAAATTGTGGAGGAATATGAAAAGTAAATTAGTGATCATCATTGCGGGGAATATTGCTTCTGGTAAGAGTTCTTTGGCAAAAGTATTAGCTCAGAAGCTAGCAGGTTTTACCATCCTCAGCATGGATGCCGAACGCTGGGCATCCAGTGGTGAAGGTTTAGCTAGGGAACAAGCAGCTGGGCATGCTTTGCTACAAAAGTTGCTACAGCATGAGCGCATTATTTATGAAACGACTGCCTTTGGCAAAAACTACCAAGTAGCCATGCGCTTACTCGCCAAAGAAAAAGCGAAACTGGTCCAACTCAAGCTCCACTGTCATCCTGATGAATGTTTAAGGAGATATCGAGAACGCGGCTATCATCCACCCATGCCCTTTCAGTTTGAAATTGAGGATTCACTTTGGAAGATTCATGCCAACCTACAGCGCGTACCAGGAATAACCTTGGATAGTCAACAGCATTCACCCGAAGCATTAGCCACACAAATTCTATGAGCGAAAAACAAATCTACCACAACCGCCCGCAAGTGCAGCTGCAGCTGGTCGATACGCAAATTATGTATGCGCGCTGGGGACGGGCAACGGGCAAAACACAGGCAGGAGCTTGGTGGGTATCTAATCGGATGAACCACATGGCGCGTGCTGGAGGAACCATTGTTGGCTCTACCTATACGCACCTACTCACCAAACTCGCACCAGGCATTATCCGTGCTTGGGAGGCTTTGGGTTTTAAGAAGGATATCCACTTTTGGTACAACCGCTTTCCGCCCAAGAAATACCGAATCCCCAATGGCTATCAGCCTTTAATGTCGCCTAAGTATTCGATCTTTTGGTACAATGGCAGCTATTGCCAATTTCTCTCAGCAGAGCGTGGCCTCAGCAATGCCCTCTCCGCGGACTTCCACTATTTTGATGAAGCACGATTTCTGCCTTACGATAAGATTCGAGAGATCACCCTAACTGCACGCGGAAACTTCCATCACTTTGGCGGCCATTACCGCCATGGCTCCATGCTATTCACCACCGATGCTCCACGCTCAGCCAAGAGCCAGTGGATTAACGAGAAGGAAAGTGAAATGGATGCAGAATTGATCCAGCTGATCGAGCAGGTGGCAGTGCGAATGAATTTGCTCAAGCTGGAGTATCAAAAGGCAGGTAAAACCAAGCAAAAGCAAATCCTCAAGCAGGTGAAGTATTACGAAAAGTGGTTGGACAAAGCTCGACAACAAACGGTATTCTTCAGCAGAGCCAAGACCACCGAAAACATCTACGCCATTGGTCCACAAGCCATTTGGAATTTTAAGAAAATTCTTTCGCCCACTGATTACCTGATTTCCGTATTGAATGAAGATGGCAATGCCCTGCCCAATTCTTTTTATCCCTTGCTGAATGAGGAAATTCATGGTTTTCATTCAGAGAACACAGGCTATATTGAAAACTTGAATATCGAATTGGGGGAAGTAGAAAAAGATTGCCTGTGGAAATCACCCAAGCACTACAGTCGTGAAGACGAGCTGGATATTGCTTTGGATTACAATAATGCTATCAACAGTTTGGTAGTAGGTCAAGGTGATGTATTGACGTATCGATTGCTCAATTCCTTCTTTGTATTGGGCGAGCACAAAGAATACTTGCGCGATGTGGTGAAGAAATTCTGTCATTTCTATCGCCACCACAAGAATCGCATCATTAACTATTATTTCGATCAGACCGCAATCCCCAAGGATCCTACGGGGCGGGTAATCTATAAAGATGAAGTGATTGGCATTCTCCGAAAGCACAACTTCCGAGTAAAAGAACACCGCATCTGGCAAGCCTCCAGTCATGACGATCGTTTCTACTTCTGGCTCCGCCTCCTTTCGAACCGAGATCCAAGGCTCCCCCAATTCTTCTTCGATATCGATGACTGCGAACAATGGCGCATATCAGCCGAAGGAGCAGGAGTCAAACAAGTCGAAAAGGGCTTCAAGAAGGACAAGAGCACGGAAACGAAAAAGGACAAAGAAGGTAATCTCATAATCCGACCAGAAGACTCCACCCACCTCAGCGAAGCGGCAGATACTTTACTCGATGGCAAATTCGGCCATTGCTTGGTGGATGGAGATGATAGTTTTGTGGGGGAGAGTTATATGTAAAAAACACCCTAACAACTCAAATGACTAGGGCATTACTTTATTCTTCATCTAACTTTATATTCCACTTTTTTTCTCCTTTTATATTAATAAAACATCTAAAGATAATTGGGTGTAATTTTTTGTCTTTTTCATTAATTAATAGGCCATACCCTTCTAGAATTCGATTCATAAACAATCGAGGTTCAGGGTGTAATGGATGTTTTTTAAATGGGTTGTGGTTTATTGTCAATAATACTCTATCCAGCTTCTCTGGATATAACCCACCACCAGTTTTAGTAAGATTACTTTTCTCAAATTTGGTGTCCCAAACACTTTTATCAAAGTCTATTGCACCACTTGTTTGAAAAAAATGATTTAAGCTAATTCTAAGTTTGGGATAACTTGTTGGCATTTCAATTAGTAATTCTTTTGTCTCTAAATCGATCTCACAAAGACATCTTTTAAGACTAGTTGCCCACATTCCATCAAACACTTGTAAATTGGCCACAGAATATTTATTTGCATCTTTTAATAAGTGTATTATTTGCCTTTTAGATGCGCTAGTTTGGCCTTCTTTATATACATAATTAGCATATACAAAGTTTGAATCTACTTGAACCTCACTAGATTTTGACTGAGCAAATAAACTAAGAGGTGTGATTAAAAGTAAGATTATAAGTTGGTAAGTTTTCATGATAGTATTTTATTTATCACAAGGACCATCTTGAAAAAGAGAAGATCGGCTTGAATTACTTAAATATAATCGCTCTCTATAGAACATTAATTGATCTAAAGTAACTAATTCTCCAGGCTCAAGAATAAAACTATCTCCTATAAAGTCGAAACCATTGTCATCATCTTCATCATGTAAATCTATTAGAGTTTGTATCAAGCCACCCCAAGATAGTGCTTCAATTTCCGAGTTATATTTATCCGGATCTTCACCTGTAAACTCAAATAACCCAGTTTTAATAACCCCTCTATAACGCTCAATCATAATAGCATGTTGTCCAAAAGGAGTAAATGGACTTTCTTGTTCATCAAGCGCATAATCAGAGAATAAGGTAAGTAAATCCCAAAAACCTGTATTCAAAATGTCCACTGGATCGTTTAACTCCTCTAATGCTCTCATAATTTCAGCATGAATGACTTCATGTAAAATTACAGCTGCCACTACTTTAGGCTCACTTTTAAGCATGTTGCTATTGATTGTAATTGTAGCTACTCCATTATCTAAAGTTGTAACACCATAAGCAGATAATTCATCATTATTATTATCAATATCACCAACTTGAAACTTTAGCTTTAATGCATCACTATTATTAAATCCTTTTAGGAGTTTATGTAAAGTATGATTCTCCATAAGCTTATCATAAACCTCCTTTGCACAAGGATTATTTTCAAATGTGCTATCCAGTTCTACATTATTAGTCGCCCACATAATAGCTTCTAAGTTTTCAGGTAATTGAATCACAGGCTCCACTACATCTACACAATTTCCATTTGCATCTAATACGCAGGGGGCGGGTTCTTCCCCTCCATTACCAGGGCCGCTTCCATTGCCCGAACCATCAGTCCCTCCAGTTGGTGTGCCACCATCACTAGGTGTACCTCCGCCAGTACCAGTACTGCCATCAGTTGGATTTCCTCCTGTACTTCCTCCAGTACTCGAACCTGTTCCACTACCGCCTCCGCCACTCGAATCACCCGCATCTATCGTGTCAACAGGAGGCATCGTCGGATTTTCCCATGATTCTCCATCTTCGCATTCATCCAAATTAATCAGTAGGAGTTCATTGTCCTGATCATAAGTTACACAAGGTACCCCTACAGCCGTTACCCTTCCATTTGCTAACGCTCCGATAGTTTCACTCATTGCCACAGCACCATTCCAGTGAAGCAATTGAAGTTCTCCTTCAAATGGCGCTGATTCATCGGCATTCAACAGCCATTCATGACTAGGCACAAAACGTAAGCGAAATACTTTTAAAACATTTCCTAAGTCTTGGATGATCAGGTTGGTGGTGCTGTAGTCAGTATTTGCTTCCGCAATAGGAAAGGCATAATGCACGATTCCTGTCAAGTTATTCACGGTCACTTTGGCGGTTTCCCAATCTAAGTCAGCAAGGTTTAGCGTTGAAGTCCTTCGATTTGCATGCGTTGCTTGAAATCGTTCTACAAGGTGGTTTGCTCGTGCAAGTTGAGCACTCTCAGACAATCGCTCAACCACATAAAATGGTAATGCAGCAGCAGGTTGAGGTTCAATCAGTTCTTGTTCCTGACAAGCCCAAAGTAGCAAGGTAAAAGAAAATAGATACCGTAATCTGTTGAGTCTGAATAGGTATGTGATGGGCTGCAGTGCATTTAAAATGACTGCGCCTAAATTCATCGCTTTCATCGTTGTTTGAATGTTGAGTTAAAAATCGTTACCCATCAAAAGGATGGTTGGTGCTTTGGGATTTCCCTAGTTAATCGCACTAAGTTAATTTTTTGCTGTATTGAAATGGCACTTCATCTGAACTTTTTCAAAACGTGGGTTCACTTCCAAAATTCCTACCGAACATCGCCAACGTGGGGGCACCTTGCGTGCCAGTCCCCTCTCCGTTAGCCCCTGCCTGCCCCTAAAAATCACATTTCCCCCGAGATGAAAAAAGGCAATTGCTTTTCAGGATCAGGGCGTGTCGTCATGCAACCCTGCAAAAACAGCGTTAATTTAATTTTCAATAAAATGTAACTTGCTGTTTTTCAGTGTTTTATAGTTTGTTTTTTCTGCAATTTCTTGCGTAATCACTGTTGTAAAACATTGATTTTCAGCGCAATATTTTGTATCTTTATAGTATATAAAGAATTGATAACCAGTTCTTTACTCTCATTTTTACAACCCTAAATTTTATTGTTATGAGTACCGTCAAAAAGACGAAAAGCACCGAAAAAGGTGTGAATGGCACCGCTTTGTCTGTAGTTAAGGGCAAAGAAGAGGAAAATGCCCCTGTGCAAGATGAATTGCAAAAACGCCTTGAGGAATTGGAGGCCGAAAACAAGAAGCTAACGAATTCAGTAAGTACGGTTCGCAAGTCTAAGCAAGCTAAAGAAGCTGAGCTAAAAAAGGAGCGAGCCGAGCGGGAACGCATTGAAAAGGAATTGAATAAGCGCAAGCCCGCTAAATTGGTGGATGTGCTCATTAAGGCACAGGCTTTAACGGCCATGTCTGAACGCCTCACGCATTTGCAGGAGAAAAAGAAGGAGTTAAGCGCTTTTTCATTCGCCAGCACCAAACTAGGGGAGGCGTTAACCCTGAAAGATTCGAGCGG
Source organism: Flammeovirgaceae bacterium (assembly GCA_049600855.1). Classification (GTDB taxonomy): domain Bacteria; phylum Bacteroidota; class Bacteroidia; order Cytophagales; family Flammeovirgaceae; genus JBMYQA01. The sequence goes on from JBMYQA010000003.1 coordinate 16,695, forward strand.
CAAGCAGTTTACCACCAGCAACCCCGAAGCACTAAAGTTCATTCATGAGGGATTGCAAAAGTTAATACAGGGTAAAATTACCGAAGTGGAAATGCAATTGCTAGGAATGGCCTAGACTGAGGCATTGAAAACAGTCAACACCTAGAATTCATGTAAAAATGAAGGAGGCTCTACCGACCAAAGTTTCGCCCCCTTCAAAAAGAAAATTGAGTATGCAAGATAAAAAGAAAGGAAGGGACTTGAAAGTCCAAAACTTCCTAAAGGCCAAACCCGGCCAAATCTCTGAAAGTATTCCCCAAATACTTTTAAAGGGCAAGTGGCTTGCCCAAGCTGGTTTCCTCCCAGGAGATCAAATCGAAGTCCAAGTGCAACACGGGCAAATGCTCATTAAACAAAAGGAGGTGAGCAATGACTAGTCAGCAGCAAGAATATCAAAACCGTAGGGAAGCGTTAAAGGCACTCAGTAATGCCCTCAAGCCCCTTGTGAAAACGGGAGTTCATGCAACCGTTAATGAGGCGATTATTGAACATTACAAACAAGAAGGCGGGCACACCACCTTTAACACGCTCAAGCAATGGAATGAAGCGGGAAGGCGGATTAAGAAGGGAAGCAAAGCTTTTGTAGTGTGGGGCAGCCCTAAAAAAACGAAACGGGATGAGGAAGATGACGAGTATAGTTTCTTCCCCTTGTGTTACCTCTTTTCAGATCAACAGTTGAAATAAACGGTAAATAACTTAATGATTTTTATTTTGGCTACGTCCTAAATCGGCAGGTTTGGGGGGTAGCTGTCTGCGTTCCGCACTTCTTTTCTTTCTTTTTGGAAGGGCCACCCAAAGAAGAAAGAAAAGAAGCAAAAAAAAGAAAAAGGTGGTAAGCTGACGCTTTTTGGGAATGTTATCCACATAATTGCTGACATAACTTCAATAATTGTTGCCCTTTAGCTGATTCGCCTCCAAAATACATATATTGCTCTTCAACTGCCTCCCCTGCAGAAAATATATTATTATACTCCCAGCAAATAGTAGCAGTAAAGTCATGTTTACCATTAGTGCGAACTCGAATAGCATACCCAGGCATATGGCACCTTGCAAAATCCTCATCTTCTAACTCGTTCCAAATTGATAAAAATGTCTCTAATTCACTTAACGTACATTCATGAACAGCTTCAATACCATTTTCATCAGGATCATTAAAGTTTTCAGTATTAACTTCATATGCTGATGGTTCCCCTTTGAGTTTAATTAATTCAAATGTATCAAACGCTACATCTTTTCGTCCTTTAATTCTTATAGCTATTTATAAGTTAAATTGACGGCTATTCTCAATATCTATTAACATTTTTTTGGCTATAGTACTTGATCCAGAGTCAAGACCTATTTCCATACTTTTTTTAATATCTCTTTCTGCTTGTTCTAAATCTGCCCCTTGTTTAAAGTATAACATTCCCCTCATGAAATAGGCTTCAGGATCATTATGATTATATTTCAAAGCTAGTTTAATATCAGCCATAGCATTATCATATTCTTTTAACTGAATCCAACAACCTGCCCTTTCCGATAAAACTGATAAATGCATAATAACGTTTGAATCTAATGCTATTGCTTGTGAAAAGTCCTCAATACCTCCTAATAAATCTCCTGTAGTTCTACGTTTTTGTCCTCTATGATACCATGCAGAGATATCTTTATCATCAAATTCTATCGCTTTAGTTAAATTTGCAATTGCCTCTTTATCATTATCCCTTAAGAGCAATCCTTTTGAAAAGTAACATCCTCCACAGTTTGGGTTTGTTTTAATCAAGCTATCGAGAATATCCATCGCTTTAGAATAACCGTTGGGTAAAAGTGTTAGATAAGATGCCTTATATGTATGAGCTGTAATATAGTCAGGATTCTCTTGTATAATTTTATCTAATACAGCAAGAGCCTCTTGATATTTCCCTGCTTCTCCTAATCTTTCCGCTTCAGCAAGTTTGTCCTCTTTTGAAGGACTACAGGAAAATAATAGAATAATTATTATGATTATGAAGTTTTTCATTTACCACACTTACATGATGAACCCTTGAATATACAATACTTTTCAAAAAAAGCTGTCCTACCACACCGATATCTATACACCTAACTTCACACCATGAAGCTAGGCGCAGTACTCAATACCATTCGATCTGGTGAAAGCCAATTTACCCTCACTTGGGTAACGTGTGACCAATCACGGAAGACGGGTGGGCAGATCCGAACCATGGACGGGCTGAAGGCAAGGAAAAGTGAGCAAAGTACGCTTACAAAGAAAAAATTGGCTCAAAGCAAGCCAAAAAAGTATTCGGATACCATCAACCTCTATCATGCGGAGAGCGGCACCTTTGTGCGGGTACATAAGCGCCTCATCTTGAAGTTTAACCACGAAAATGTGACTTATTGATGAGCACTGCCACACATGTGAATGACGAGGCCATTGTCTCGGTCTCCAGAGCCAGTGGGACTTTGGTGGTTTCTCCACCTGGAGCCATGCCCTCTAAGCCCAAGCGCGATGAGCGATACAGCTATTCGGATATCATCGAGTTTTGGGGCAAGGATAATTTGGAGCCGCAGCACATCCTCAAGGATGCCAAGAGCAATGCGCTGCTGTATTCGGTGTTAGACTTTGTGGTGCGAGCAGTGTATTCTGGAGGCATCATGTATGGTTATGAGGAAGGTGAGGGCAATGAGATGAAGTTTGTTCCGCAGCAGATTGATGAGATTGATCAATTACTGAAATGCTCTAATCACAGTCTACAGCTCATTAAAGGTTTACAAGGGCTTAAATTCTTCCGCATTGCCTTTCCTGAACTGATTGTCAGCAAGGATCGGAAGAAGATTGTGATGGTCCAGTACAATCAATCTTCCTTCTGCCGCTGGGCCAAACACAATTCTAAGGGTTTACATCCTTATGTTTACATCAATGCCAATTGGGATATTACCAGACGCGATATTCAAGATGGTTTGACCTTGACAGTGCCTGTGCTTGATACCTTTTACGATCCCATCCAGAACTTAAAAGCAGCGAAAGGCTTCAAGTACATCTACCCCGAAGTGCATTTCCCCACACCAGGGAATTCCTATTACCCTGAACCTGCTTGGAATCCCATTCGAACCAGTGGTTGGCTGACTTATGCCAATCAGATTCCCAAGCTCAAGGAGGCTTACATGAAAAATGCCACGCACCTTAAATACATCATCCACATTCCCAACAGTTGGTGGAAGTGGAAGTATCCACAGTGGGATAATTACAAAAAGGAGGAACGCAAAAGCATTGTGCAGAAGGAGCACTCCCGCTTTGATAAATTCTTGAGAGGGATCGAAAATGCAGGAAAATCCTTGCTGATGACTTTCAAAGATGATCCGAACATGATTAAGCACGGCTATACCAAATGGGAGATCAAATTGCTCGAAAAGGATGTGATTGATGGGATTTTGAAGGATGATGTGCTCGAAACCACACAGATGATCTATTCAGCAACGGGCGTACATGGCACCTTGATGGGCAGCACGCCAGGCGGCAGCGAGTCGGGATCAGGTTCCAATCAGAAGCAGGCTTACAATATTTTCATGGCTCTTTCCCAACTCGAACAAGATTTGGTAGTCAAGCCATTCGAATTTGCCGCTGAGTATAATGGTTATCCCGGACTTAAATTCAAATTCCGCAAGCTGCTCATTGCCGATCTCAAAGAAGTTTCACCCAGTAAACGCCAAGACTAATGCTATTCAACACCATCGAAGAATTTCAACAATACATCCCCGTCAACAAATCCTTTAGACTGGATCGGTTGACCACCTTCATCACACAAGTGGAAGAAGCGTTCATCAAACCCATTTTGGGGAAGGCTTTGTTTGATCGGCTGCAGGCAGCATATGCGCTCAGCGCTACCGATCCATTGCATTTGGCACTACTTGCCAAGGTGCAGCTGCCCATTGCTTTTTTAGCCTGGCATCGATACGTACCTTTCGGACAAGTCCAGTTTTCCGATGCAGGATTCCGAAATGCACAGGGTGACGATTTTCGATCTGCTTCCAAGTGGCAAATCGAGAAGATCGAAGCAGGTAGCTTGAACGATGGCTACACCTTCCTAGAGCAATTGCTCCAGTTTCTCGAAGAAAATGCGCTCGACTATCCCGATTGGGATTATGCGGATAACCATCAGTTTTTAATCTCCAATGCCAAGGCTTTCAATCAAGAGGTGTTCATCAACGAATCACGCCTGATTTTCCTCAAGATGCTGCCCCAAATGAAGCGCATTGAGCGGCACATCCGATCACAAATCTCCAAAGCCCAATTCAATGACTTGAAAGCCAAAGTAGCTGATCCTACTACCCATTGGACTGATTTGGAGGCCGAGTTGCTGGAATACATCCAAAATGCCGTGGCTCACCTCACCTATGCGGCCAGCATCCGAAGTCTGCCCTTGGAAGTAGATGGCAAGCAACTCACCATCTTCAACAACCAATTCCTATCCGACTTTGACCCCAAGGTCCAGCCTGATGTGGACTTGCTGGCTTACTTGGAACGCCAACACCGTGAACAAGGAGAAGAAAGCCTACAAGCGGCCATCTATTTGATGCACATGAACATTGACGACTTTCCACTTTATCGGGATAGCAATTGCTACACGCCGCCTGAGGAAGAACTGGATATTGACATCCAAGATTCTGGATTTTTCATCACTTAATCGTTGCCATGCCCAAAACCATCTACCACAACGACCAACTCCCCATTCCAAAAGCCTGGAATGAACTATCTGCCCAACAACTTTTGGGCGTAGCCGAAATCTTGCCCTCAGCTGATAGCCGTGTAAACAAGATCAAGCGGTTGTGTGCTTTACTGCACAATGGAAAACCCAAACAGCAGCTAGTCATCGATTGGGAAGATGCCCAAGCCATTACTCAATTCTTGTTTGAGGGCATCGACTTGACGGTAAATAAGCTCCCCAAACTCGGTAATTGGTATGGACCAGCAGATCGGCTGAAGCATTCCTCTTTTGCCGAATTCATTTCTGCGGATACCACCTGCATGAAATACATCGAAACACAAGAGCCAGCGGACCTCGATAAATTGGTGGCAATCTTGTATCGGAAAAAGCGCATAAATGTGCGACCTGATGCGCCAGATTTTAATGGAGATCTGCGAGAAGCTTTTAACAGCCATACCGTGGAGCTTCGCATGAAGCAGCTCAAGCGAATGGATGTAGCCAAAAAGATGGCCGTACTCTTCTTTTTTGCAGGCTGCAAAGGTCATTTTGCCAAGTTCTTTCCCTATGTATTCAAAAAAGGTGGAGCCAGCAACAGCAACACCACTTGGATGCATGCACTCCATCAATTCACGGACAACATCACCCAGTATGAGCCTGTGTTGGACCTCAAAGCCAATATGGTACTTTTTGACCTGAACGAATCCCAAAAGGATGCAATTGCACTCCGCCAAAAACTGGAAGCCAAATGACAGAACTCGAATTTGTATCCTATTTCGAAGATGTGGCGATCATGCTGAAAGACATCTGCCACGATCCCACCAACCACATCATTCGCTTTGCGCGGATGGAGGAAGTGTTGAATAAAATTCGCAGTGAGCTGGAGTTTGTGCCGGGCATGGTGATTAAAAATGAGGCGGGAAGCATCCAAGGTTTGGGTAAGGGCAACCTGACGGAAATGCACCGTTGTTCGTTCATGATTTTGCAGCAATGTGCGAATGATGATTACACGGTGTATCAGCAAGCATTTCACGAAACCTTTGTGATTGGCCGTAAGGTGTTAGCTAAGATGACCAAGGATAAAATCGAGTGTGTGGGCATCATGCTCAACCTTGACCTGAATTCCATCACCTGGCAAAAGATTGGGCCTGTGTACGACAATTGCTATGGCTATGAATTTCATTTCAGTCTGACCGAAAAGGCAGGCTGTGCATATACCTACAACGAAAACGACTGGAAAACACCATGAAAAACATCTTTGATTCCTTTGCAGCCAAAAACTCCATTCTCTGTGCCGTATTGCTGCAGGTACAAAACTTTGACCCATCCGTAAGCGATGTACTCGGCTATGTGGATAAACTGGGCACGATTGGCTTACTCATCTACTTTTTGGTGCGTGATCGCAAGGAGAGCCAGAAGCGCGAACAAAAACAGGAAGAGGAAATTGACCAAATCTACCAAAAGCACGAACGTGATCTGGAGAAACAAGCCGCTCTATACAAAGAGCACATTGATCGGATTGAGCAGTTTTATGGGAGGCAGCGGGAATAAGTTTCAAATTCACGTCCTACCACACCCCATTCCCAACTCCTAGCTTCGCTTCATGTCAGAAGAATTTCTACAAGAGGCGGAGCAAATTTTTGTGCGCTGGTTGGAACGCGCCATCCAAGTCTTGAGCGGTGAGATTGACCGCTTGGATGTGAAGGATACCAGGGCGCTGAAAGAAAGTCTGCAGTTCCGATTATTTCGCCAGGCGGCTGAGGTGCTTGGGGGAGAGATCAGTTTCCTTCTCTATGGCCGTTTTGTGGATATGGGCGCAGGTCGTAAGCGCCAAGTAGATGCTTTCTCGGAGCGTGAAGACTTGGGCAAACGCAGAAAACTCACCGCACGAAAACCCGTCAAATGGTATTCCCCCGCCTTCTTCGGACTCATCAATGACCTGCAAGGAGCCTTGGGCTTCCAACTTATGGAGCAGGTCCTTTCAGACATTAAACAAGGAATCAATGGCACTCAAAACGGATGAAGTCAAAGTCACCCTCACGGTGAATAGCAAACAGGCCGTCAACCAGATGGGCAAACTGGAAATGGAGGCCAGCGAGTTGCGGCAAACCATCAAGGGCCTAAAAAAAGGCACAACGGAATATGTAGCAGCAAACGATCGGCTGAAGGAGGTGAAGGTGAAAATGGCTGACTTACGAAAGGAGCTGGGCACAGCAGGCATGACATTGCGACAATTGCGGAGATTGCAGCGCGATTTGAATCGAGAGTTTTCCAACATTACTAAAGGTACGCAACGCTACCAAGAATTGCGGCAACAGATTCAAGAGGTGAATGGCGAGATTAGTAAGCAACGTAAAGAACTCAAAGAAGGAAACTCTGCTTGGTCTAAGCTAGGTGGAGTTCTCAAAAAGTTTGGGTTACTTGCAATAGTCTTGAGTCAAATTCAAAACTTAATTCACAAATTATCTCCTTTATCAGATGCGTTAGCAGATGTGCGAAAAACGACTGGACTTACCCAGCAACAAGTTGTATCACTTAATGAGTCGTTAAAAAACATTGATACGCGAACTAGTAGGAAAGAATTGTTGGAGCTTGCGGAGATTGCAGGTAAACTGGGTGTAGAAGGGCAGAAGAATATTGAGGGATTTGTAAAAGCGGCAGATAAAATTGTGGTGGCTCTAGGCGAAGATTTAGGTGGAGATGCGGAGCAAACGATCAAACAAGTGGGAAAATTGGTGGATACCTTTAAAGTGAAAGAAAAGTTTGGTCTTGAAGAATCCTTGTTGAAAGTTGGCTCTGCCATCAATTCCTTGGGAGCAGCTTCTACTGCAAGTGAAACATATCTAGTTGATTTTACCAAGCGTTTAGGAGGGGTTGCTCCGAATGCCAATATCTCCATTCAAAATGTGTTGGGTATGGCCGCAACGCTAGACCAGCTGGGTCAAACTTCTGAAACTTCCGCAACTGCCATGGGACAGCTTCTCGTAGCTTTGGGGCAGGATATACCAGGATTTGCCCAAATTGCTGGTGTGAGTGTCGCTGAATTTTCGCAAATGCTCGAACAAGATGCCAATGGCGCATTAATCAAAGTGATTGCAGGAGCCAAATCGACGCAAAATGGCTTGGCAGGAATGGCCGAAACCCTGAACCGATTAAATATTGATGGCGCACGCGCTGCTGCTGTGGTAGGAGTCCTTTCGAATAATATTGACTTACTTCAAGAGCAACAAGCACTAGCGACTCAAGAGTTTGAAAATGGCACATCTATTCTTACGGAATACGCTCTAAAGAATGAAACGCTTGGTGCGCAATTAGATAAGCTTAAAAATAAAGTTTCTGATTTCTTCATGGATTCTGATTTGATGGATGCCATCAAACTAATGGTTGAAGGCATGAACGATTTATTGACTACCCACGAAACGTTTGAGCAATCACTTGATCGAGAGGTCAGTTCCATGAATGCTTTATTTTCCATCATCAAAGATACCAACACTTCCACCGCAGCTCGAAAAGCAGCCATTAAAAAACTTAATGGGGAATATGGCAGATACCTTCCAAATGTTCTCAAAGAGAAAGATACCCTGGCCGATATTGTAAAAATGCAAGAGGCTGCCAATCGTGCCTTAGTACAAAACATGATCTTGAAGAATGAAAGAGAGCGTTTAGAGAAGGAAATCCAAGAAATAGCGACTAGTCAACAAACATTAATTGATAGTCATCACGAGCATCAGACAAGTCTTAACTATTTTAAGGAAAGGAAAAAAGCACTTGAAAAAGAATTAAAACTACTCAATCAAAAACAGGTATTGGATGTGATAGCTCTACAAGATGTTGAGAAAAAACTAGAGGGCGTTGATGCAGAAATTGACAAATTAGAAAAGCTTATTAAAATTAAAAATGAAGGTCAACAGGCATTATCTCAAATGCTTGGTATGGATCGAATTAGGCGAGAAACAGATGAATTATTGAAAAGATTTGGCCTTGATCGTGATCCTTTGATTAATGAGGAAGCAGAAGAGAAAAGTCCTAACCCTACTGGTACTGGAGGTGGTGGCGGTGACGATGATGAAAAAGCGAAGATGGAAGCCCTTCTACAACGTTGGTATAATTTCAACAAGGAAGTCGACCGATTGACAGCTGAGCGAAAGATGAAACTGGATGAAATTGATACCTCCGAGTTAGAACGAATAGATAACGAGCATACAGCGCGTGTAACACAACTTAAAGAGTTTTTAAAAGCAGGGATCGTTACTGAAGAAGAATATTATATCCAACGTGGTGAATTAGATGAAATACATCTCCAAGCCACCAAAGATTTTCAAACGCGAAAGATGGAGGAATTGGAGCAATTGCGGAAAAAGCGAAATGAAAAGTTGCTGCAAGAGGATGCAGAATTTTATGAAAAACTATCACAGCAGCAGAAGCTACAAATGGAAAAGGAACTTAGGGAGCAGCAAGAGTTGATCGCTGCTAAAGTTGGCTTGTTGAAGGAATTTGCCAGCCTAGTTGGAGCGACCAACCAGTTAATTGCTTCCCAAGGTGCTAAGATGGGCACCTTTCAAAAGGAGTTAGCTATTTTCCAAATTGCGATAGAAACGGCAGCCTCGATTGCGGCGGCCATTGCAGGAGCAACTAAAGCTGCAGGCGAAAAAGGGCCAGCAGCTCCGTTCCTCATTGCGGGTTACATCACTAGTATGGTAGCAACAGTAATCACGGCAATGGCCAAAGCGAAAAAAACATTAAATGCCTCACCTCCAACAGCACCCACTTTCATAGAAGAAAACTCCAGTTACCAACCTCGAAGATTAGCAACTGGTGGCTTTACAGGAGAAGGCTTGCCCTTCACCGATGAGACGGGCCATCGACCTGCAGGAATTGTTCACGATGGCGAATACGTAGTGCCCAAATGGTTACTCAAAGACAATCAGTATGTGGCTGATCAGGTGGCGCTGATCGAGGCATTGCGCTTGCGCAGAGGCTTTGCCCAAGGGGGAGCCGTGAGTAATACTCCTGCTCCAAAGCACAATACGATGATGCCGATGCTGTCTGATCAAAAAATGGATATGTTACTTGGGAAAATTGAACGACTGACAGAAGTTATTCAAGAGAAACAAGACAATATGCAAGCCGTGATCAACTACGGTCAGTTTGAGGACCTTCGAGAGTTCGAAGATCGGATTAGTCAAGCAGAAACGGATTCTAGTGTTTAATACTCCTCGGCTTTGTCATTCTGAACGAATGTGAAGAATCTACTAGCCCAATGGCGTGGCATACTCCTCAACCCATGAAAACAAAAACTGAACAGGTCATCAAAAAGCACACCTGCCGAGAGATTCCTCGCAAGCTTCGGAATGACAAAATAGATACGATATGGCAATACAACTCATCTACCAACCTCCAGAACTCTCCCTCAGTGGCAATCCCATTGCCTTTCAAATCCAGACAGATGCCCAAAAGGTCAGCTGTTCGCTGTATTTGGAGGATGCTTTTGGTTCGGGAAATTACCAGCTCATCCACACAGAAATCCGACCAGTGGATGGGAATGGGCAACTGGTATTTGACTTTGGAGCCGTGCTGCATGCAGAACTGCAGCTAGCGCCTTACGATTTTGCGGCCACTACACTGCAAGAAGGAAGAACGGCGTGCAGGCGCTATTTCTTGGCTTTTCGCGAAGGTGTGTTTGATGTGGTGACGACTGAGGCAACAGATTTGCTTTCCGCTACTAAATATGCCCTGAAAGCTACTCGGCATTTCATGAAGTATGTGCCAGATCAATTGCCTTTTTCGGGCAATCAACTCCTTTCACTCCGTCCAGCGGTCCGGTCCTTTTTGCCGGGACAAAAAGAATGGCTTTGGCTCCTGCCCAATGCAAGCAACCAAGCCATCACGGTAGACTACACCGTAACTACTGGCGATGGAAATATAAAAGTAGGGGATCCACTTAACTTTGGTTCCACCGAGAAATACCTGCCCATTGCCATTCCTTTGCAGGTGATTAGTGATTTGGAATATGCCTTGGATTCCAACCTGCAATCCATCCAGCTGCAGGTGTTGGACCAGGAGCTTGTCTTGCAAAATACCTTTGAGGGTTTGCCCCATGTGCGGGAATTCCATTTTGAAAATACCTTGGGTGGCTTTGATTCGCTCATCACCTATGGCAAGGCGCAGCTGACGGAAAACTTCACAGCACAAACCGCTCGAAATTATACGGCTTTTCCTGCGATGAATCGGGAATATGCTCGGCATAACGTGGAAGCCAAGCAGACCATTCGCGTAAATATGGGCTATCGCAGTTTGGAAGAACGCGAAGCGGCCAAAGCTTTGCTACATGCGCAGTTGGCTTTTGAACGCGTAAACGATCAGTCTTGGCCCATCCTCATCACCAGTACCCGCATACAGGATGAGAAGGATGGAGAATACCGCTACAACCTGCAATTTGATTACCAATACGCTTTTGACACCACACCACTATGGCCATCCGATTATTAATTGATGGGCAAGCCGTGCAGCTTGCTCCCAAACAGCAAATCCGTTTGAAACTAAAAAGTGGATTGCTCAATTTCGAAGTGATTGAACCTACCGTGAGCTATCCTTTTGACCTGCCCTATACCGATGCCAACCGCAGGGCTTTTGGGCACATCGACCAAGTGGCTTCTACCCGCAAATTTGCGCAGGAATACGAGGCGCAGCTGGAGGTAGATGGCTTGTTGTTGAATACGGGCAAGTTTGTACTGGAAAAGGTAATTCCTTACGATCGTTTCAGTGGCTATTTCAAAGCCGATGCGGGCACCATTTCGAGCCGAAAGGAGGAAAGCATACTCCATTTTTTGGATGAAGTGTTGAGCTTCAATCATTATACCGATGCTTATTCGGCGCAATACGATGCGCTGGATAGTGATTTTGTCTTTCCCAAACTCAACTACCGCACAGAAAGCAGTTTGTTCCACAATTACCCCTTTGCCGTAACAGCCAACGCATTTAATCGCTTGTGCTTATGTGTGAAGCTCAAATACGTGCTCACCAAGGTATTGGAAGGCTTAGACTTTGAACCCGTCTATTTGGTGGATGACTACCTGTTTAACCAAGCCATATTTATTGGCAAGCGATTTCTCAGCAGCACCCCTGCAGGAGCCTTTACGCTGGCCGTGCGTGATTACGTCCCTGATATGACCGTCTCTGCTTTTTTGCGCTCCATCAAAGCGATGTTTGGGATAGCACTATCCTTTAATTCACGCACGGGCAAATGCAAAATTGGCTACCTGAAAGATATCCTCAGCGCGACTAATGCCCTCGATTGGACCGATCGAGCCGTGCCCAGACCAGAAATTGAGGAACCAGAAAGTCAAGGCAGTGGCACCTTTAGTTTTGGCTATGCGGCAGAAGCCAATGAAGAACAACTAACTCCAGTAGTGACAGCGCAAGACTTGCCAGATGCCTTTGAGAATTTGGATAAAGTCTGTTTGGTACTTCGTGAGAACCAATATTACAAAGCCAGCACGTACAATACGCCATCCGAAACCAGCAGCTATGGCTGGCAAGTGGCTTATCCTGCTTTGTTGAACCAAGAGGTTGAAGGCATAGGCAAAGCGGTAAGCTGTGATTTTGTGCCGCTGCCCAACTCCTTCCAATTCATCTACAAGTACACGGAAGCTAAGATTGTCGATAATGGCAATGGCAAAGTGCGCATCACAGGCTTAGGCCGAAACTTTCCGGAGCAACCCCTGATCCGCATCACCAATGTGCGGAGCTTGGGCAACGAATGGCAAGCCACCACCAATCGCCAGGCGAATTTCATTGACCTGCCCTTTCTCGATTACGAGCAAGATGAAAACAATGTGGAATTTGAATGGCAATTTGGAGACAACAACGAGCTACTCCCCGATGTACAGCTGGAGCTGCAGCAACAACCCCTAGTGAGCCTATGGCATGGCGTACACAACTACCGCTATGCCTCGGCTGCAGGCTACTCCCTCACTGCCAGCTTCCAACTCTCTCCCACAGCGCTCCGTTGGGAGCAAAACGGTGGACTGATCGCAGATCAATTTTCGGATTTTATTGAATTATTGCAAAATGGGAAACAAGTGACGCACCAAGTCTGGCTCAAATTGGTGGAGGTGTTGAACTTTGATTCGTTTCGGAAAGTGCGGATTGATGGGAGTGAGTTTGTGGTGGGGGAGGTGGAGTTGAACAAAATGTTCCAAGTCACAAATAGCTACGTAGAGTGTATGAAAATATAATTTCAGAAGAATGTATGACAATCCCCAACACACTTAATTCATTCCCTTGGGTGGTTGGGGATGTATACTAAACTATTCTATGGTAAAGACTAACTCACCATCTCCATGATGCGAGTAACTACCCTTTAATAAGTCGATAGTACGCTTATCTTCATCCATGTTATCTTGCACATAGTCCACAAAACTCTCCATAAACTGAGTATCCCAAAACCATTTACTGAATAGCTCCGCCACCTTAGCGTTTTTAATTACTAGTTTAAATTCTTGTTCTTCCATTTGTTTTTGTATTTAGAATATTTAAAAAATGCTCCCCAACACACCTTCATAGTGCTCCGCAAATTCTAGTTGTTGAGAGTTGAGTTTATTCGTTTGCATTCTTCTGTAAAGAAGATCTGTACTTGAGTAATCATATCCTGCAAGGTTTCAGCAGCCTTTTCTTCACTAAGCTGTGTCAAATCATCTCGTAAAAGCAGGAGCATCTGCCCACATGCACCCATGAAAGCACGTTTTGTCTCAATTCTTTGAACTGGATGCATAGTAGATTCATCTAAGTTCACTCTTTGTAAATAGAGCTTGTATTGGTGTTGTAAATCAAAGTTATCATTCATGATTTATTTGCTTTTTAAAATATCTAAGGAAGATTATGTTAAATAGGAATCGAAATTCTCTGATAATACTTTGTCTGAAATCATCATGCAAAAGTTCGCTACATCTGCGGCTTCACGTACAATTCTTCTTGCAGCATGTTTATTTTCTGTATCTGTATTTTCTGGTTTTATGAAGACGAGAACATGATCTAACTCATCAGTCTCTTCATATATCCTTTCTATAGCTTCATGAAATGGCATTTTACGCCACTCTTCAGAGCCTCCTTTATGCTCATTCTCTCTAAGCTTCTTTTCCATCTCAATTGCAAATGCAATTACTTCTGGTCTTACGTCTTCAATTGTCATGGTTATACGGTATTAAAATGAATAAAATAGTTCTCTACTGCTGGGGGGATTTCTCAATCAAGTATTTTATTATTCTTAAGATATCTTTTGAACATTAGAAGCTTGCCTTTTAATATGCCAATATCCTCATTAAGCTCTTTTTGTTTAAGCTCTCTCTCTTGACGCTCCTTTTCTCTGTCCATTTTGAATTCATCCATAGCCTGTTCATTATCCTTGGCTAACATTGTACCTAATAAGTCTCCCATGAATTCAACTATCTGTCCTTTATTAGGTAAATTCTCAAGTCCTTGAATTAATAAATCAAAGTCTTTTTCTGTTAAATCTAAGTCTTTCAAAGTATTCATTGTATTAATTTAAAAGTGAATTAAACGTTAATTATAGCCCACAACGGGCGGGGGGATTTATCATTCTTTAACCATATTCGACTAGATCACTAAAACTTACAATATATCCTTGAATCCCTTTTTCGACATTCTCAATGTATAGTTTTAATGCTTCTATATATGTCGTTTTCAATTCATACTTAACCGCATGTTCTCGTGCTGCTATCCATGCAAGCTCATTGTTAGGATCATTGACTGCAATGTAACACCATTCGGGATTATGATCATTTACAGCATCTTCCCATTCTTCATTTGTAAATTCGTATTGATTCAATGCTTTGTTCCTTAATTCTTCTTTTGTCATTTGTATGAATTATAAAGTGAATAAAAGTACCACATCCTTGACGGCTCCTATGCCTATGGGCGCAGATCAGCGCGGGGGATAATACCTTTTTACACAAATCAGTGGTTCTAATAATCCTCGATTATCAGTCATTTCTTCAGCTAAACTGCCTCGACTTACTGGCATACATACCTCTTTTTCCCATCTATATGGTTTATCATAACTTACCTCTATTCCATGCTCACTTAGAAAAGTTAATAACTCTTGTTTTTTCATCTCCTTATGAAAGAACCTTTCTTTGTATACCTTTCCTTCATTATCTAAATTTCTGCCTTCTATACATAGTTCGAATTTTACTGATTTTGTTGCTGCCATAGTTGTATTGGTTTAGCGTAATTAAAATGAAATAATAGTTCTATTGGATTTGGGGGGATTTGTCAACCTACGATTTCATTAATCGCAAGATTGTAGCCGTATGCAACTGATATACTATCATGGTTAGTGTCTCCGTAAGTGCAGCCATTCACACCAGCTTCTAACGTAATTCTAGTTAATGGCTCTAAATCTGAAATTACCTTTCGCATTATAGCAATTTGTAGCCTGTATGTTGAATCAAGCATTTCATTGTTTATTGGAAGCATTCTTTCTTTGTCATCTTCCATTTTGCTTACATCTTTTTCATATAAGGCAATCAACGATTTTATAGTTTTCATTGGTTTAGCGTAATTAAAATGAATAAATAGTTCTCTTTTGGTTGGGGGGATTTCTTATTATTCGACTTCAATTTTTCGAAGTGATTTTTCTCCATACAACCAAGTATCTACACTAGATAGCAATCTCTTAATTGTTGCCTTTTGGAAAAATTCAATAGTATGTAAATTTTCTCTTGATATTTCTTGATCTTTGTACACCAGAATACTGCATTCAATTAAATATTTCCATCTGGTTGACTCTGCTGTTACTCTGACATGCACATCAAATGGGTCAGGATATATATCCTTTACTCTATCATTTATTAGGCTTCTGAGTTTTTTTATCTCCATTGTTATATTGGTTTAGCGTTTATAAATGGTATAATAGTTCGCCCTTATTGGGGGGATTTCTCAATCGATTTTCAGTAAAGCTTTTGCCCTCTTTTGTGCCTCAATAAATTCTTGTTTCTTAGCGACTTCTTTGTATTTAATCATTACACTAAAATCTAATGGAGATTGAGGGCGAGTCTTGTAAATGCTGACTTCTGTTCCATATAATTCATCTTCAAATATCTTTATCTCAATCATTTGCCCTCCTGGTCGAATAACCAAATAATGTTCCTCTCCATCATCATTCCATTTACGATAAATGCTTTTTTGACTTCTATTCTTCCTTTTTTGTCTCATTGGTTTAGCGTTTATGAGTGATAAAAACCTTAATTAATAGTCTACCAGTAAGGGAGGGTTTTAGTTAGTATCCATTCCGATCTAAGCATTCAATCAACTCTAATCTTTCCTAACTCACCACCCTCAAAACCTCCACCCCTTTTCCATCACCCAACAAATTTGCATACAAGATCAATAGCTTAAATTTCGGATTTTGTTGGATGGTGACGGCTTTTTGGGCCAAATACTGATAACCTCGATACTTCTTCAACTCAGTGGTGAGCTTGGCTGAAGTGGGTGGGTTTTCCCGCTCGATATCCAAATCACGGCTGTAGTGGGTGGAGAACTCGTCTGGCTGACCTTGTAGGGCGGGTTTGTAATAGACCACCATTTTGAAGATCGAATGCTGCCAGTGGGGTTTGTTGAGGTTTTGGAGCAGATGTTGGTTCGTTTCCGACTTGTAGGGGAGGAAGAGCCGGATCTCCAAGGGCTTCCCATCCTCATCGTGGATGTGGTTCACATAGATGTAAGCATGCTTAAACTTTCGATCCTGGCGCGCTTTCTCGATCCAGCGGAAGATTTTGGCGTAGCCGTTATAGCGAAGCATTTTCTGCTCGTCCTTCAGTTCCTCAAATTTGGGTGGCTGCTGCCGCTCCTGAGGATAATCGAAGCTGAAGAAGCGCGTTTGCTGGTTCTGTGTAGCATCGTAAATGTTAGGCCGATCGAAATAGGCTTTGCAGATGAAGATCGACAATTTAGAATCGGGTTTGAGTACTGCGATTTTTGGCATGGTAGCAATTGCTTAGGGTGTCATGACAACGAACCGCTAACAAGCCGTTCATTGCCATGAAGTGAGGGTTAATGATGTTGTTACTGATTAAGCCTTGGCTCAAGATTTACATTGGAACTGGATGTAACAATCCATTCGATCTTGCCCGAACCTGGCAGCAATGATCTTGGCCTTGTTTAATTGCTTGAGCTTCTCAGCTTCAAAGTCCATGGCGTATTTATTGGCAAAAGCTTTAAGCGCACGCACATTGCCGTTTTTCGCTTCTATTGCTTTCACTTGATTTTCTGAGTTGAGGTTCAATATGATGGAAATCTTTTTTGTCTTTCCGTCAGGGCGCTTTTTGCCAACTGTCTTTTCCTCACTTTCTGGAAGAGCTTTGGTGAAGAAAGCGGAATATATTCCATAAACTAATGTTCCAGTCACGAGTAAGAATGCGATTACTGCTAATGTATTTTCCATTTTTTTAAAGATTATTGTTTCAAGTTATTTTAGTTCTATGCCACATCGCTCGATCAATCGTTCATTCTCGATCTAGCTGCTGTTTTTGGCACTTTGATGCGTATTTTGTAACTTCACATCAGTAAGCAGCTGGCGAGCCAGCTTACTGCCATGAAGCCATATTTGTCTGAATCCCAGATTGTTATGAATAGCGATCTGGGATATTTTTTTGCGGGCGCCCCATCCTCCTTTTAGCGTAAATGCCAAGGCGGTTTAATGAGGAAAGGGGGCGATTTTTGGCACCGATTTTGGCTTTTTGGCGAGGAAACGCATCTTTAACGTCTGTCAAAAGCCGTATTTCCGCATTTTTCAGCTGTACGACACTTTAAAGTACTTTAAAGTAAGGATAAGTATATCCTTAGTTACTGTAAATGTGTTTCCAATTTGGCCCTTAGCCAGCTAACAAAAAGGGAATCGACATTCCCTCAAACCACACGAAATTTACCAGCCAGCCGTTGGCGAATCTGGTCACGCACTTTAGCTGAGGCTTCTCCATCAGCCAATGCGGTTTTTCGGGACTGTTCGGCCCCTGCTGCTGCCTTTTCTTCCTTCGGTGGCGGTTTCCAAGTTGGCAGGGGATGAAAGCGCTGATGCTCCTCCTGCAGCCGCGCATCGCTGTACACAATGAAGCAGGGATTCACCCATAAGCGTACATTCTTGTAAAAGCCTTTTTTGAATTCCTCCAGCTTGGTGAATAGCGGAATTCCGATCTTCAGAAAATCAGTCGGATCGGTATCCAGCTTGGTTTGCTGGGCCAATCGGATCAGGTGCCTGCGCACCGTTTTGGATTGCTGCTTCTTGCCCCAATCTTGCGCCAGCAAAGCCGCACTGGTTTCAAACATGTACCCTTCGGCCTGATTGCGGTGGTAGGCCGTGCAAAAATTGACCAGGCATCGATAACCTGTAGTATACAAAGCACCGCGATTCTGCATCGCCAGCTTATTCGGTAAATCCGATTCCTTGCAAAGCTGGTTGTAATGCTGGTAAATCTTCTCGTATTGGGCCAACATAGCCTTCTGGTTTAAAGTGATTTTTGACATGAATCTATTTTTAAAAATATCGGGTTCGGGTATTTATTCAACTGTGTTTGCTTATTCCTCTACAAACACGCGTAAATCACGATGGCGCAACGCATCAATAATTAACTCCCGTAGCGTAGCGTGATGCCCATTGATGCCTGTATTAACCGTTACCTCACGGAAGATGTAGCCTTGAGCCTCTTTGTGGACTTTGTAGCGTTCACGATAGGTCTTTGGGTCAATTCCAGCAATATGGACATTGGTACCTTCCTGAATGGCTTCTGCCACGATCTTGTGAAGGTTGGCTGCTGAGATCAGCTTGCCATTGGTGATTTTGATTTTGATTTCGAATTCTTTAGCCATCACTCAAAAGTTAATTGTGCCCCATCATCTTTTTGTTCTGGTTTAATCGCCATGTGCTGCCGAAGCATCTGCATCGCTTGTTGTCCGCTGAAACCGCAGCCGTAGCCAATGCAGTGCTGGGTGTCGAGGCGATAACAAAGAATGGTGTAGAGAGAAAAGTCCTCTTCGAGCTTAAACTCTACACTAATTTTGAAGCGCTTCCAGCCCGACTTTCTGGCGAGGCCTTGCGCTTGTTGCCTGAGGCTCTTGAGATAATCAATCATGATACGTGAATTTGGTAGACAATGATTTCGAGTATTTCATGGATAGGAATGAGACTACATTCACCCGAACTTTTGAGAATGCACAGGTAGCCCGTTTCTAGCAAACAGGTGGTACCGATGGCATGACCAAAGGCACTGGCTTTGCTGCCGCGTACCATCACTTTTGGGCTGTCCGATTTTTTGGTTTCCCTGCTGACTTGGGAAAGTGAAAGTTGTGGCAATGCGTCAATCATAGCGTTACGTTTTGGTTAATGATGGGAAGGAAACCGATCGCAAGGCAATCGGCCTCCCGAATTCTCATGTTCTACTATCCTATATCCTACCCTTTTGGACTTTTCGAAGTCCTCTATTTTGCGTCTCAATACCGGGTATTAAGAGGTATTGAGCGATATATAGCGGTTATTAAGCGGTTCCATACCGCTACTGATAGCGGTATCAGTGGTATTATTCCAATAGTCGAGATTTAGCACGGCATAGCTGAATTGCTCTTGAATCTCTTGAATACTGAGTCCCGTCAGGCTCAACACACGCTCGTAATAGCTGAGGTTGCGCACCTTATTTTCGCGTACAGTCGAGCGGTTGGTGTTCTCCAGCTTGCTCTTGCAGGTACGCATGAGGGCAATGTATTTGTCGATTTCTAGGTAATACTTTTGGAACTGATAACTGATCAACAATACCTGACTTTCAGGATCGTAATCCAGTGCTTTGAAGTGCTTCACCATCTCCTCTCGTTCCTCTAAGGATAGACCTTTGGGAAACGCTTGGATGAGGTCCTGGCTCTCCACGTCTTGGGTGACAAAGCGGTTGTGATAGGCCATCATAAAGAAGGCACTAAATACGAGGATGACTTCCGCTAAACCAGCCTTCCCCCTACCTTTCTGGATTTTGCGTTGGCGCTCTTGTTCTAGTCGCGCCAGCTTCATTTCTTTTTGTTGCTCGATGCGCTCCACTTCTGCCAAACGATTTTGGGTGAAGCTGGAAAGCTGAGCCGTGAGTTGTTGCTTAGACGTTTGAGCCGTTAAATAAATCTGATTTTCACTAGGATTGAGCCACTTGGCCGACCTGCTTTCTCGAAGTTGATTATAGGCATTAATGGTCGAATCTGATTTGTGGAGCTCGATTCGAAAAAGTTGGATATTGGCATCCAATTGCTGCAGGTTGGCAGAGCTGGTATCTTGCTCAATTTGTTTGATCTGTTCGTCAATTTCTTCGGTGAGCATGATTTCACCACCTTCTGTTTGAACCGACCAACAGAAAATCAGCAGCAGCACATTGGTAATCGGCAATAGGATTTTGTAAGGCGTAGCGTAACGCGACCAGTGGAAACACAGTTCGGCCGAGTGTTTGGTGACGAGGTGTGTTGCCATCACCACAATGCCCATCAGGATAAAGCCCACAGGCAGGTAAAACAACTCGCTGATGGGGAAACTGCCCACCACCTCGTTAATCATGGTGCGAATGCCACTACCGAATATGATCATAATCAATAAGGTATTTAAGGAATACACAATCACTTCGAGTGGCGAAAGGTCCTTAAACCGCTTCGCCAGGAAAGCAAAAAGTTTCTGATTGAGCGAAACTTTTGTAACGCTTTCATTTTGGTTGTCTGTTACTTGGTCTAAATTTGTTTCCATTGGGCAGTAAGTAAGCGTTACTGGCTGATGCGGCATAGTGAGGGCCAACTCGCTATGCCTTATTTATGCACGATGCCGATTCGCCAATCGGCTATGTAAATCCAGCAATTCCTCATCGGAGGGAGCGGGTAGCTCCTCGAAGTGTGCTGGCACCTCTTCCCCTTTCTTCCGTTTTTTAGGGGAAGTCTTGATAAAATCGAGTATCGATTGGTAGTCGATGAAGATGGTGGCTCCTTTGCCATCTTGACGGCCCTTGAGCTTGCCTTCGTGAAATAGCTGTTTGATGTGGGCATAGTTGCACCCCAGCAAACGCGCTGCTTCCTTCATGTTGACGGCCACCCGATCAATGTTTTTCTTTTCGAGCTTAGCCTGAATCTGTTGGAGATTTTGGAGGATCTCCTGCAATACCGTCAGCTCAATGACCGTATGCGTTTGGGTATCAATTTCCGCTAGTATTTTCATGGGTTTGCTCGTTTTGCGGTAACAAATGGATTAAGTCAGGAGCATACAGCTCAATAAATTCAGGGTATTGGGTGAGAATGGCCGCCCGCATTTGCAGCAGATGATCTCTGCCTAAGCCCAAACATTCACTAAAGTACGCGGGCGGTTCCCACCAATTTTTTGCGATTTCGCGGAGGTGCGTGGTACGCCACTCCAATGATTTTCTTCTTTTCATGGATCGAATAACGCTGCTGCCCAATCCTTCAAGTCTGGAAAGTACCAGACAAACAGCACTGGTAGCGTCACGATCATGGCGAGGTATAGCGCCAAACCTAAAAGGGTAGCCGCTAGTCCAATAAATACATTACGCAGCAGTTTTGTCATCTGGGTTAATGGGCAATTTTTTAATTTTAGCTCGTTTCCGTTCAAGGGCATCCACGAGATCATCATCACCGCTTTTCTTAGCGCGATGGATGTTCACACGGAATCGTCCCAACTTCCGTTGTCGGTCGTTCTGTTTCATGAATAAGTCGGTTAAGTTTATTGTTAATCAAATAGCGTTTGCTGGTTGATGCTAGTCGGTGCTGGTTCAGAATCACTTCGGAGGATGGCTAACTCATGCTGGAGCTTAGCAATCAGGATTTTGATGGTAAAGAATCGGTATAGTATGGATGCTGACTTGTGATAGTGCAGGCACTCGGCCAAATGTTGGCAGACCTGCAGGTGTGTGATTGGAAGCTGATAAATCATGACTGGCGAGTCCGTCATTTTGCCCTTCATGATCTCCCAAGCTGCCTCGTTACTGATATTAAAATTGGGGAGTTCGCTCAACTGCATACTGTTGGCAATAGGCGCAATGCCTTCCTTCACCCGATAGAAAATTTCTTTGTACTGCTGGTAAAACTCGTAGCTGGTGAGGTAGAAATAATAGTTGCCTATTCCATCTACATACCCCTCCGCTTTCATGCGAATTTGCAGGGCCTCATACAGCAACTTGGGCAGCTTAAAACCCACCTTTGCCAGCTCAGTATTGGTGATGCTTTTCTCATATGCGTTTCTCTCCTCACTCATATTTTGTAACGCTTCTCTTGTAAGGAGCCTTTGAGCTTCTTACATTAGTAATTATTGTCATGTCGGTAATGCAATTGTAGTTACAAAAAATTGTAATATCAAGCATTAATTACAATAAATTGTAAATTAAAGTACAATATTCTGGAAAATTATAAGAATTACTTCACAGATAACTTCAATTACTTATTGAAGCAGTCAAGGAAAACTGTACAAGAGATCCTTAGTGAGATAGGTATTTCTCAGGGCACTTATTACAATTATAAGAGTGGTAAGAGCTTTCCTGATATTCCTGTACTTATATCTATTAGTGAATTCTTTAATGTAGGACTTGAGGAAATATGCAATACAGATATTACAAAAAATTATAACCCTGTAGCAAAAAGTGATAAGTCAGCCGAACATTCGGGAATTGATATAGAAACAAAATCTAAAATAGAATTGAACCTTCAATTCCTCTCGGAGAAAAATCAATGGCTTACTGAGAAGGAAAAACTAGTAGATGATAAAAAATTACTCCAGGACGAGATCGTTAAGCTTCAGCAGAAAATTGTTGGCTTGGAGCAGGAGCTGGGGGAGAAGCGGAGAGTGGGGTGAAACATAAATGGCGTATAGAATATGAAATCAGTATATCTATTATTATTCTCCATATTCCTTTTTTCATGTGGGGATAGCTCCAGAGAATATCAATACATTGAGCTAAGCAGTAAAAAAGATGACTATGGAAAAATTATCTTAAAAAAAACTGAACCTAAAACCATTACAGCCTTGACTGATTCAGCAGCATATTTAAGGGCATATAATTTATACTGTATAGCACTTCTTACTCACGAACAAATGCAAGATAAAATTGACGAATATCTTGGTAAGGGAGTGATTAATCCTCCTTATGACTTTGAATTAATTAATGAAAATGGCGTTGATATAGCACATTCTACTTTTTTTAGAAATAAAGATTCTCTGAAGCAAGTTGTAAAAGAGCAAGTGAGGGCTTTAGATTTTCGTAATGCGGAGTAAGGTGTTTTTATGAACAAAAAGGATAGTCTAATAGGAATTATAGCAATAGGCGGTTTTGTAGGTCTATTAATGGGATTTTATCTCTGGACTCGACATGGACATCTTCCTAAAGAAGTGGTAGAACCCATAAGTGAGGAGCAACAATTTCGAGGATTAGTCTCAGCATTTAATGAGCTATGTCCTCGTTTACCAAATGAAAAAATTAGAATAGACAGCTTATCAATCGGAGAAAACAACTCAGTTATTTATCATATCGTTTTACTCGATCAAATTAATAACTCAGGTATGCAAAGCTTAAATTGGAAGACAAAAACAACTCAATGGTTGATCAATGAGTGTCTAAAAAATGACCTTGCAATTACATTATCAAAGCTACATAACTCAAATTTAATCCTCAGATGTAAAGACAAGAATGGTGTGTTTATCACTGATTTACTAGTTTTGAGTTCTGTGTTAAAGTAATTCGAGACAGAAAATTTGAATTTTAATTGAAATATAACTCCAGAACGAGATTGTTCGCTTAAAACAGGAACTGGGGGAGAAGCGGAGAGTGGGGTGATAAGATATAACTAAATAGAACTACGATATTCAGATGAAACTAAGCAAGATCCATTATATCCTTTTCCTATTTGTTGTTCTTTCATGCGCGCAAAAAACAGAAACTATTCCCTATCGTGGACAAAGCGATTGGAAGGATATGAAATTAAACGGCAAGGTGAAATCAATGAAAGTTCAAACGTATAAAGCTGTTGATAATTTTGGAGAACTATCTAAAGGTGAAAAACAATGGGGGCGTTCTTATAATGAATATTATGTCTTTAATACTCAGGGGTATATCGTTGAAGAGGGATGGTTTATTGCTGAGGATAGTTTGGGAGAAAAGGGTATTTCAAAATATGATGATCAGGGATATAAAGTTCTTGATGAGTGGTATGGAGCTAATGCTGAACTTAATTCATATACCGAATTTACTTACAGTGAAACTCGAGATAAATATGAGATGACCCGCTTTGATGCCGATAAGAACTTATTGTCTAAAACGAAGTTTCATGACACATTTAATTCATTAGAAACGATTGTTTATAATGCTTCAGGAGCATTCGAAGGCAAGTCAGAATGGGAATATGATGATGATAGAAATCCTCTAAAATGGATTATATATGGTGAAAATGGTCTAGTAGAAGCTGAAATCATATTAAAAAGGGACCATCAAGGAAGGCTTATTGATCACAGGCATACTGCAGATAATAAGGTCACCCAAACTTTTTATAGTTACGAAAATCATCCATATCCTATTTCACAATCAAGTGAGCGGGGAACACTCAAATTTGAATGGACTTATGAATATGAGTTTGATGAGTTAGGCAATTGGATTAAAAGATTATCAAAACTTAATGGCAAAGGCGAGTTCATTGTGGAGAGGGAGATTGTTTATTATTGAGGAAACTAATTACCTTGAATAAAAAAACAGAGGCTCACTGAGAAGGAAAAACTAGTAGATAATAAAAAATCACTCCAGGACGAGATTGTTAAGCTTCAGCAAAAGATTGTTGGCTTGGAGCAGGAGCTGGGGGAGAAGCGGAGAGTGGGGTGAGGATATATATTTTATACTAAAAGTAAGCACCAACTAAATGAGAACATGTATTTCCTTTATAATTGCTTATCTATGGGCAGCCGTGCCAATTTATTCTCAAATTACTACTACCAAGGTTGCTCCTGAAAAAATCAAAAAAGATTATGAAATAATAGTATATGATAGCACTACTAATTTTGTAGGTTCAAATGTGCTATCATTAATTGGACAACAATTATATCTGCCATCTAGAAAGAGTTATCGCCATAAATATGGCTATAAAGGATTTTTTATAGAGTATGATACGCCTGAATTACTTACAAGAAGTGAGGATATAGTTTATAAATGTTGTGATAGCCATAACTCAAAATATTCAGAATTAAATAATAGATATTTTGAAGTGCTTAGTGTTCATGATCATCCTTATAAAAGCTCCAGTGATACATATACGAAAAAGTTTTTCTTGGCATTGAGAGAAAGTCAAACAAACGATATTCTATATTATGAATACGACAGCAGAATGAAATCATCTTTTCCATTCATCATTGTCGGTTATTTTGAAAAAGAAAAGAAAGAATCCATTGGTCAAGAGTACATAATTACTGGAAAAAATTGGAGAGAAACTGTTTTTAAGGAAAAAAATCCAATGTATGATATTATAACAGGTGAAGAGGTTGTACTTGAAAAAGGTAGCATTTGGAAAGTTATAGACTTAACTGTTGAAGAAAAACATTTTACACTTTCCTATATTATTCAAAATGAACGAGGTAATAAGTTAACACTAGATTTAAAATCAATTGATTCCCCAAGACGATTTGTGTATCTGAAAGAAACCGTACAAGATATTATCAAAAATAATCCTGAATACTGGCAGAATATTCTTGATGGGAAAGTAGTTATTGGTATGACCAAACGAATGGTAAAGCTTGCTTGGGGAAAGCCAAAACGTATCAATAAAGCATCCTATGGAGATCAATGGGTTTACGATAATCAGTACCTTTATTTTAAAGGCGATATATTAAAATCATTTAATTAAAAAATATATACCAAGGGCTTTTGGGATTTATACAACTAACTAGAAACGAATATCTTTTAAATTAGTAAAACCTTGATAGTATGCTTCGCACTATAACTTTTTTAGTAGCAATCATATTTGCCACTAACCTTTATGCACAAAGAGATCGGACCTATGTTCCTGATATGCCCTATGATAAAAATGGACAGATCAATTATACAGAAGTCATGCATATTGGGGATGTCAGTAAAGAGCAATTTTACTTTAGAGCTAAAGCCTGGTTTACGGAAACATTTAGAAATGCCAATGAAGTGATCCAGATGGATAGCAAGGCAGCTGGAACCGTAATTGGCAAAGGCAACCGAAATGTATACCTCGAAACTGCTTTCGCTCCTGTTGAAGTGACTTTGCACTATACCGTCAAAATATTTTGCAAAGATGGCCGCTACAAGTATGAAATCACAGACATGGTCTACAGCGGTTGGGTAGAAGGCTATCGCTGGGAGGAAAATGTGGAAAGTATGTTTACGGAAGAAAGCATCTATAAAAAGAACGGCAAAACCCGTTGGAAATGGGTTCAATACATGCAACTAACGGAAGAATCTTGCGAGGAACTTATCGAATCAATAAAAAAAAGAATGGCTAAAGAAATTGGGATGAGTAGTGGTGGTGATGATTGGTAGTTAGGAGAACTATATTAATGTTTCCCCAATTTTATTAAATCAAAGAGAAACTTTCCCCATTGTATTCTTCCCAAAATTCTGCTATTATAGCTGATAGACCTATTACCTCAATCAGAACCAACATGGCGAAGTCAGAAGCAGAACAATTGCGGGCAGAGTTGCAGGCCGTCAAGCTGGCCCATGCACAGCAGGAGCAGCAGTGGCTCCAGGAGAAAGAACAGTACGTGCAGCAAGTCTATGAGCTGCAGCACATCATTAGCGATTTAAAGGCAAAGCTTGCCAAAGCCAAAAAATAAACCAGTCCAGTTGCCCAAATTTCATCGAATAAAAATTGTGTTTTATCGAAAATGGTATTTATATTAACAAATGCTATTTTTATAAACAATTTTTCATCCTTATTTTGTAAGCCTAAATTACACGAATAGGTATCATGAATTTACTAGAGATCGTTGAGCAGCAGCAAAAACTGATCGAACAATTGACGGCTGATAACACCACTTTAATCAACAAATTGGAAGCGCGTAATGAAGAGCTATTTCAATATAAAGTCAAGTTTGGTCCATTAACGAGCGAGGAGTACAATCAGCAATTGCGCATTTTGCATAAAGTAGATGAGTCTCATTCAAAGGCCATTTAGTTTATTCATGGCTTTTCGTTTTCCAGCCGTCACGTATTTGGCATAATGTGCCATCAAGGTCTCAATGCTATCACCCACCAACTCAGCTACCATTCCAATATCTATTTGCGCCTCATTCAAACACATCACAATAAAGGAGTGCCGCGCACAGTGAGTCGTTATCTTCTTCTTAATCCCCACCAGTTTTACAATTTTACGGAGGTGTGCATTTATATTATCGCGTGTGGTAATGCGTAATCGTTCCGGAAGCTCCTGAATCAATTCATCTAAGCGAGAGCCTTTTTCTACGGGTATCCGTAAATGACTGCGCTTGGCTTTGCTTTTTCCTCCTTTCTTCTTTTGGTAGACCACCATTTCCCCATTCATGATATTTCTGCACTGGTCCCAATCGGAGTAGCGTAGGCCAGAGTAACAACCAATCATAAACCACCGTAATGCTTTTCGCTGTTCGTTGCTGCATTTATCGGAGTTCATGAAATCGAAGATCAGCTGCCGTTCTTCAAATACCAAATGATCTTTCTCCGTTTCTGATCGGAGGTTGAGCTTTAAACCTTCAAAAATATTTTCTTTCGTCAAAATAAGTTTTTGCGCTTTGGCCTTCAGCCACATCTTTTTAAAGAAGGCCATGTTATTACTAATGGTGTATTCGCTCACCTCAGCTTTTAAACGATTGTAATAGGTATGCGCCACCTCTTTATCAATTTGATGCATGGGGAGTTCGGGGTAGACGGCTCGTAGGCGTTCGAGTCGGCTATGGTATACCTCCAAAGTTCCTACAGCGAGTTTGTCGGGGTTCTTCTCCAGGTATTGTTCGCAGAAGCCAATAAAGTCTTTGCCTTGGTTGAGCACATGAATACGCGGAATTAATAAATCAAAGGTAGCTTCCTGCCCAGAGTTTTGTATATTTATCACCGCACGTTTGATCTTTGTTTTGTAGCCAGCAAAGAAGAGATCATATTCCTCATAATTGGGAGTAGATAGTTTTACGGTTTCTTTTTCTGCATCCCAGTATTTAGGAAGTAGAAATACACCAGTTGATACATATCTCAATTTGCGGTTAATTGTGATTCGAACATAAACGGGAGACTCATTGAATTTATTTTGTTGGTCTTTTCTTTGAAATAATTTGAAAGTAACTCTTCCCATAGAGTAAAAGCGTAGTAAAACATTAGTAAAACAAATCGTGCAAAAATACACCAAATAAACCATCTACACCTCATCAACGATCTACAAATAGTTCTATTCTGACCTCCCCTGAGATATTTTGGAAATGTGTTTGTAAGTTACCCAAACATTGGTAAGTTTACGTATTAGGACACTTTTTGCCTGCCTAAAATGCGTACTATGAAAAGATTACTACTTTCACTTGCAATAGTGCTATTTTCAACCTTACCAGCTCTCGCGCAACTCGATTTGAGTGCTTTTACCGCTACGGGTAGAGGGGGAGTAGCTACAACTTTTTCGACTGACTATCAGACCATCGGTATAAATCCTGCAAACTTGGGCTTTGTGAAGAGTTTCCGTGACCCTTTAGTCACGGTGGGCTTTGGAGAGGCGAGCTTTACCGTACGTGCCGAACCCCTCACGCGAAAGGAATTGTTTAATGCGCTTTTTACAACAGGAGAAAACCGTGACCGACTGCCATACAGCGTTAAGGGGGATGGAGATTTATCTACTAAAGAAGAACTTGCAAGACGTTATACCAATAAAGACTTTCAGGTGAATATGGATGCCATGCTCTTTGGAATGAGTGTACACTTACCTGGACATATTGGAGTAGCGATTAATGTGCGTGATCGTGTACAATTATTTACGAGACTTGGGCCTAGAGCTGCTAATTTGGCCTTTTTAGGCGCTAATTCTGGTTATTTTAGCCATTTGGTTTTATCAGATGGCCGACTTATCGAAAATGATCGCTTTCCTTTCGACCCAACTCCTGGAGCCATTCAGCCGCAAACCACCCTAACAGAAAACGAACAAGCCTCGGTAGTTCTTGGAGCGTTTACAGATACGGCTAATGTATTAACGGCACGCGAAATTATGGCGGGTAGCCGAATTTCTGCATCTTGGTTCCGAGAGTTTAATATTAGTGTAGGTGGCCGAGTATACGATTCGTACAATTTTTCTTTATATGCTGGCGCTGGCTATAAAATCATTCGAGGAATTCTGTCAATGGATGTAGACGTGGCAAATGATGCTACTTTTAATGAAAACTCGCTTTCTATTGCCGATGGTTTAATCAATTTTGATCAATTCACGCTGCAAAACAATATTAGCATGGGAGACCTTGCGTTTCCTTCAGGTTCCTCTCGGGGCTGGGGACTCGATTTTGGGGTAACGATGGTTATTAAACGTAATTTCTATGTAGGCGCAGCAGTAACGAATATTGGAGAAATTACCCCACCTTCTGATGGAAGTTATCGCATTGAGAGCAACAATAAAGTAGAACAATTCCAAGGACATGGCTTAGATAACTTCAGTCTATTAAGTAGTAGTGAAAATTCTTTTGCCATTGGAGGTGAGCGCTCTCCCATCAATTGGCAACAACAACAAATTGATCGGATCGAATTGCCTACTACTGTGCGTGTTGGAGCCAGTTATGAGTACCTGAAAACAGTTCATGTCGGCATTGATATTATTCATCCACTCAAACGGGTAACAGGAAACTTAGAAAGTACCTTAATTGGGGTTGGAGGAGATTTTAGGGTCACAAAACTGTTTCGCCTTTCTTCTGGTGCCAACTTCCTGCTTTCCAGTGGTAGCCGCATAAACATTCCTTTAGGAATCACCTATACTGGTAGAAAAGGGAAATATGAAGCAGGTGTAGCTACCAAAGATATCTTTACCTATTTCAGTGGTGCAGAAGGAAGTACTTTTTCCCTTGCCACAGGCTATCTCCGTTTTAGACTCGGAGCAGTTGGTAGAGATTAATAATTAATTCCCGAAGTATGTGCTTATAATAGTGTTTATCACAAATAACTTGTTTTTTTTATTTTTAGAAGTGTACCTTTTTTTATTCCCTGCATTATTAGGAGTGACAAAGCTTAACACCATGTAATTTCTATCACACCTTCGAAGGCAAAGTTTCCATGAAAATCATTAAATTAGATCAACTCGATCGCCTCATGGGTTAGCTATGCCATTCATTCACTAAAAACCCTCATCTAATGTTCAAATCACTCAAAGTTTCAATTATTATTGTTTGTTGTTTTAGCCTAATTGGTTTTCAAAGCTGTACCAATACTCCTGAAAAAATTGCTGCAATAGCACCTCCAAGTGAAAAACTAGATGTAGCTCCCAATGCCTTCGAGTTTCTAGCAGAAGAAGAGCAACATATTAAACTGAACAACGGAGGTAGTTTAGAAATTCCTGCAAATGCCTTTGTGGATGAAAACGGTCTGCCCATTAACGGAAAAGTATCGATTGAATACCGTGAATTTCACGAAGCATCTTCCATCATTACAAGTGGGATTCCTATGGTTTATGAAGAAAATGGCAAACAATATCACTTCCAAACGGCTGGTATGTTTGAAATTAGAGGTTATCAAGTTGCTCCTAAAACTGCCCAGTTATTTGGTAGTAAAGCGAAGAAACAAAAAGGCAAACCGATCTTCATCAATCAAACTAAACAGGTAAAAGTGAATATGGCTTCTTTCACAGGAGAAGGGGATTATAACTTTTACTTACTCGATGATGAAAATGGTCAATGGAAAGAAATTCGTAAATCGGAAAGCAAACCTAATGAGGTAAAATTAAAAAAGCTGGAAGCAGAAGCTCCTATTCCCGAAGCCCCTAAATCTCCTGAAAAACACGACTCTAAAAAGCCCGTTTTCGAATTGAATTTTAATGCGAATGCGTTTCCTGAGCTCGCTCATTTCGAAGGAATCATGTGGGAATACTCTGGAACTGATCCGCAAGAAGATCCTTCTGCGAAACAAAATGCTTGGATCAATAAAATCTATTGGTCTGATATTGCTGTAAAAGCGAATCCCAATCAAGAAGGTGCTTATCGGATGACCTTAAAAACGAAGGCTAAGCAATTTTCAATGGATGTAAAGCCTGTTTTAAGTGGCAGAAACTATAAGAAAGCCATGAAAAAGTTTGAACAATCAGTGGCAAAGTTTGAAGCTGCAAAACAAAAAAGGAAAGCAGCCGAAGAACGCCTCGCCGATGAAGCAAACTTTATCCGATCAGCTAGTATTAGTCAGTTTGGGGTGTATAATCACGATCGCTATTACTCACAAACAGGTGCTCAGGTATTTGCTGCTAGCTTTAAACTTGATAATGGAGAAGAAATGCCCGACGAGGTAACCGTATTTTTAGTGACAGGCGATGATCGTACCATTATCAAATATCCGAAAAGCGCTTGGAATCAATTCCGAGTAGTGCCCTATGACAATAACAAGTTGGTTACCATTCTACCTAACAACCAAGTTGGCGTTTATGGTACACAAGAATTCAAAAGCCTATTAACACTCGAACAGAGCCACCAACTATTCAAGCTGAGAGTTGTTAACAACATTAACTCTTTTGAGGAATTACAAGACTTAATGGCTAAATTGTAAAATTGTTGCACACGATCGCCTATTCGAGGCAACACTAAGACTAAACCTGTGCTCGATAGTGGGATTTAACTACTAAAATTTTAGGTAAAGCATGATTAAAATTGAGCTAGATCAAGGCGGTAAAATTGAGTCTAGCAGTGCTAAATGATAATTTACTAACGCAGAGATCGCTCAATTTTATTCTGGGGTTACCCAAATATTTAGTGTTTAAAGCCCACTAGGTATAAACCAAACCTAGCGGGCAATCCAACACCATCCACACCTGCTCGCATTAAACCAAAACTACGATCATATTTTCACTGTTGCATGAATTACTTCGTGGAAGTTAGACGTTTCTATTAAGAAGTTAATGTCGTATACTGTAGTTAACGAGCTTTATCATTATGAACAATCAAACCTTTTACAGTTGCATTCTCTTACTCATGTTGATAGGATGGGGAAATGCTGCTACTGGGCAATCTCACAAAGACATCCTCCGAATAAAGCAAGACAATCGTTGGGGAGCGATTAATCGCGAGGGTCAGGTCATTATTCCACCGAAGTATGAATATTTGGGTGATTTTAATCAGCATGGTGTAGCCTTGTTTCGCACGAAAACAAAATACGGAGCCATTAACCTCCAGAATCGTGAAGTCCTCCCAGCCATTTACGATGACATCCGAATTGACTCCACCGAAGGAATCGTGGTATCCAAAGAAGGGAAATGGGGAATTTTACAGCTAGATGGCTCGCAACTTTTCTCCATTGATTATGATAAAGTGATGCATGCGCCACATGATCACTTTTGGTTATGGAAAGGGAAAAAGAAAGGAGTAGCAAATGGTAAAGGCAAAGAAGTTGTACCTGTGATTTATGATGAAGTACACATCTTTAGTCCACAACGCTTTATTGTACAACTTGGAAATAAAGTAGGGTTGTTAGATGATATACAAGGCGAAATTCTTCCTGTCGAATATGATTCGTTACGCATTTCTTCTACCTTAGATAAAACCATTCGGATTTACATCCACGGCAAATCGGGATTGGCCGCTTGGGACGGCTCAGAAATCATTGAGCCCTCTTACAAATGGATAGAGCCATATCCTTCTCATCCTTACTACCTCACTTACAATGAGGATCGACATGTTGGCCTGATCGAAAAGCATGGACTTCATGTGTTAGATACGGTATATCGCGTCATTAAGGTATTACCTAATGGGCGGATTATGGCTAAACAACAGGGCAAATGGATGGGCTTTACCGCTGATGGTAAAGTATTTACCAAAAAGTCGTGGCACGAGTTTGAGTATTTTTCTGAAGAATACCTCATCCTCAAAAAAAATCAAACTCACGCTGGGCTCTACTCTTTTGAACGAGACTCACTCATTCTCCCCCCAGAATATGTTCGCTTTGAGTATGCTTTTGATGATTACATCCGAGCATTTAAGCATGGAGGTTCTTATTTAGTCCATCCAGATGGACAAATCTTGACGAATAATACCTACGATAGCTACATTTATTTGGGACAGGATTTATTTGGAATCAAAAATGAAAAAAATTGGGGCATTATGACTAAGGAAGGTAAGGTATTGGCCGAACCTGAATATGAAAAAATCTTTGCCTTTCCTAAATCACTAAATGTAACCTTAGTGAAAAATCACGATAAGTTCGGACTGATTAATGCTTCAGGAAAATTGCTTTGTCAAACCGTTTACGATCAAATTGAAGTATATAAAAATTCCCAAAAAGCGAAAGCCAAGCAGGGTAATGTAGTCACGATTATCGAATTCAACAGCAATGGGGTTAAAACCGATAGCTATAAATTCGAAAATGTATTATCGGTATCGGTAAAATCAAGCGTAAATGCGGAACAACCAATGCGTTTCCAACTTCCTAGCCGACAAAGTTTTAATACCAGACGAACCAGTAATACAGAAACCAATACAAGCGCAGCAAAGCAAGGAGACGAAAGAGGTCGTGCAGTAAACTATGGCTCTTTCCGCAACAAATGGATTCGTTTACAAGGTACTTGGATTGATACCGATGAAGGCGGAAGGTACAAAAATATTCCAGTAGACTTCTTTCATCATAATATTGCTCGCGTATTGATGAAGAATAAGTATCAATTGCGATTTGGATTCGTTAATAAAAAGGGCGCTGAATATTTTGTGATTCCAGTGAAGGTGAATAAGCGAACCACCCGTAAACGAATTGGCTTTTTGGGTAAGTTTAGCGATGGACTTACTCGTATAAATCTCGATGGGAAATTGCACTACCGAAACGCCGATGTTAAATCAATGCGCTACGATCTTACTGAGGATATGCATACGTTTGCCTCTCAAAGTTTGATGTATGAGCTAGACAAGGCACACATTTTAACCTATGAAAGTGCAAAAACCTCTATTCCTGTGTGTTCAGGAGGAACTTGGGGTTTTTTAGATAAAAACGGTCGTTTAGTCATTCCTCCCATTTTTGAGTTTGTACAAAACTTTAGAAATGGCAAAGCGATTGCCAAACGCAAAGGCAAATGGGGTGTAATTGATAAAAATAGCAAAATAATCATTCCGTTTAAATATGATTTTATTGATTACCTCCCAGGTTCAAATGGGCAATTCTATGTGTTAGAAATTCACGGAAAAAAACATGGCTTTGTCGATCCCTTAGGCAACGATGTTGTACCTGCGGATCATGATCACCTCAACCACTTTTCAGAAGGGTTAGCCAGTGTAAAATCAGGACATTTGTGGGGTTTTGTCAACCGAGCAGGAGCATGGGTAGTAAAACCCAAATACCTAGCCGTTCGCGATTTTGGTGATGGACTTGCTGCTGTGCGTACAGAAAGTGGATGGGGATTTATTGATCGAAAGGGAAATATCGTGATTGAACCTCAATTCATTCGAGCAGGAAAATTTAGTAGCGGACTTGCCCCTGTTAAGCCGAAACGCGGAAAATCGGGCTTTATCAATAAACAGGGTGATTTTGTGATTGAGCCTAAGTTTGATCGTGTTTCAGAGTTTCAATATGGTAGAGCCATGGTAAAACCTCCACAAAAAGATTGGGGAATGATTGATAAAAGTGGCGCATTCATACTGCAACCCAAATACAAACGACTTGAGTTTGCTGAGGATTCTGGCTACGTCATGGCTAATCAGAACTACCTATGGGGATTAACCGATTTACAGGGAAAAAAACTTACTGGATTCAAATACAAAAAGATTGGTACTTTTTCGGAAGGCTTTGCCCCTGTTCAGTTGAAAAAGGGCGACAAAACGCTCTATGGTTATATCGATCGCACAGGAAAATTAATTATTCAAGCTCAATATAAAAAAG
The DNA here is from genome assembly GCA_049600855.1 of Flammeovirgaceae bacterium. Classification (GTDB taxonomy): domain Bacteria; phylum Bacteroidota; class Bacteroidia; order Cytophagales; family Flammeovirgaceae; genus JBMYQA01. Next base: position 51,505 of record JBMYQA010000003.1, read on the forward strand.
CGGGAGCGTTTCAAGAAGGAAAAGCGATTGTCAGTGTCAACCGAAAACAATATTTCTACATTAATACTCAAGGGGCAAGGCCTTTTAATTTAGAGTTTAAGAAAGCTACTCCTTTCTCAGAGGGTAAAGCCATTGTATGGAATAATGAAGATGAAGGCAGGTTCATTAATCAAGCGGGTGAGCAAATATTACAAGGCGACTATAAACCCATTAAGAACTTTAGCCATGGTCGAGCGATCGTTCTTGCCCGTTCATATAATCCTTTAACTCAAAAAACCATATTCAACCATTACGCCATTGACTCGTTGGGGAATTTGCTACCCACGACTGATTTATCATTCCAATCTGAGTTTCAGCATGGGGTGAGCTTTGCATTGCGCGAAGGTAAATATGGCTTAGTAGATATCAATGGCATCCCTTTAAGCTCCTTCAAATACGATGGCTTTGGAAAATGGAAACACGGTTTATGCCATGTGCATGTGAATACCATTAAGGGCATTGCCGACTCAGATGGAAATCTAATTGCACTGCCCAAATTCCATCACATTCACTATTTAGGCGGGGGCTTATTTCGCATGGAGCGAGCCGATGAGCTGGGCTACCTCAATAGTTTAGGAACTTGGTTGTGGGAGATTAAGAAATAAGTAGTAGGTGAGTAAAAAATCAGTACTTAAATAAATTTAATAACTTTAATGCCGCAGCATACGCTGGTTGTTGACCTGAAGCCACTTCATGTTCAATGTTTGCCAGCACTTGTTGCACCCTAGCATGTTGGTAAAATTCTGTAATTAAACGCTCTTTAATGGTATCGTGCATCCAATGTAGGTTTTGAGCTTCTCGATTCTTTTGCAGCCAGCCATTTGTCGTCAATTTAGTTTGAAAGTCTACCATTACCTCCCAAACCTGATCAATGTGCTGATTTTCTAATGCAGAGCACGTTAATACTTTTGGTATCCAACCCGAAGGGTTTGCAGGAAACAAGTGTAGTGCCGTTAAATATTCTACGCGTGCTCGTTTGGCTTGTTTTACATTGTCCCCATCGGCTTTGGTAATGGCAATGGCATCCGTCATTTCCATAATGCCCTTTTTGATTCCCTGTAACTCATCTCCTGCCCCAGCCAACATGAGTAACAAAAAGAAATCGGTCATCTCCTTTACCGCTACCTCAGATTGCCCCACGCCTACCGTTTCCACAATAATCACCTCATAGCCCGCAGCTTCACACAATAAAATGGATTCTCTCGTTTTGCGCGCAACACCACCAAGCGTACTTCCCGAAGCTGATGGACGGATGTAAGCTAACGGATCTTTCACGAGTTCTTCCATCCGCGTTTTGTCTCCCATAATACTCCCTTTGGTGCGCTGACTACTGGGATCTACCGCTAATACAGCCACCTTTTTACCAATACTCGTCAGATATTTCCCAAAAGCCTCAATGAAGGTGCTTTTTCCCACCCCTGGAGAACCTGTGATGCCAATGCGGATGGTTGTACGTTCCGTTTGATGGGTTAACCTACCCAATACTTGTTGCGCTAACACCACATCTTTTTCTCGCTGACTTTCTACCAATGTAATGGCTCTGCTCAGTATCAAACGATCACCCGCTTGTATTCCCGCCACATACGCATCTTCTGATAATCTTCTCATTGATTTTGGTAACTAAGATGAAACTCAAAGGTATAGAATTCTGCTATTGATATTGAGCTTGTCTAACATTAATTTATTTCGACTACAAAGGAATAAAAATCACTCATTTTTCGTTAACTTGAGCAACAAAGTCTTTAACACTACCAATCTGTAAGCTCGAAAAAGATGTGTGGAAGGTATACCATTGTATCGAATAGTGAATCCGTAAAAAAAGAATTTTCGTTGGAGGAAACGAGCCCCATTCAGCCCCAATATAACGCGGCACCTTCTTATGCCTTACCTGTGATTACCGATGTTTATCCTCAACGCCTGTCTTTTTTACGCTGGGGCCTCATTCCTAATTGGGCCAAGGATATGAAGATTGGCAATAAAACCATCAATGCCCGAAGCGAAACCATTTTAGAGAAAGCATCCTTCCGCAAACCCATCCGAAAGCAACGCTGCTTGGTGTTGGCTAATTGTTATTTTGAATGGAAAAAGGAGGCTGATCACAGCAAAGTTCCTCACTTAATCTATTGCATGAATCAACGGCTTTTTGCCATGGCTGGTATTTGGGATAATTGGGTGAATCAGCAATCGGGCGAGGTCATTTCTTCATTCAGTATCATTACTGTTCCTGCTGTGCCTAGATTAGCCGAACTACATGAACGCATGCCAGCCATTCTCACAAAAGCTCAGCGAGAAGCTTACTTAAATCCAACAACTCCAATAGAAGAAATTATTGCGCTTTTAGTACCTTATGAGAATGAACAAATGAATGCGATGCCTGTTTCCAATTTGGTAAATTCACCTGCTAATAACACGAAGGAAATCCTCCAGCCCATTGCCCCAAGTTTATACTGATTTTTTAGTTTTTTTATCATGGAAATTGCCACATAATTTACAGGATTTTATATCTTTCTTCACAAGTATAGATACGTTATCCTCACTTCTTAACCAAATACTATTTTACTAGGATTTGGCACTAAAAACTTCAATAAATAGCAACATTCTAATACATTTAAACTCATGGTCGTTGTAAAAACCTTATCGGAATTGCTTTCTCCAGAAGCCTATGGAGAAAAGGAGAAGGCAGAAAAGAACGAGTACATCCAAGGAAAATTAGTCCAAATGGATGGTGCCAGCGCAAATCATCACTTGATTGCCAATAACTTTTCTACGCTTTTGTGGAATTTACTCACTAAAAAGGGCTATAAAATTTATCAAGGTGATTTGCGTGTCATCAATGAAGATCGCAGCAGCTTTGTATATCCCGATATTGTTGTTGTAAAAGGTGAACCAGAATTTGCAGATACAGAGTCAGATACCATTTTCAATCCTATGCTAGTGGTTGAGGTATTATCTGAAAAAACAGCGGAGTTAGATCGTACAGCAAAGTTTGAGATTTATCAAGGGATTTCATCGGTACAGGAATACGTATTAGTTTATGAAAATAAATACGGTATAGAACGCTACTTCCGTAATGGAGATGAGTGGTTGTATACTTCACGTACAGGCATTCAAAGCGCTATTCCACTAAAAAGTATCGATCTTCAAATTGAACTTCAAGACATTTATGAAGCCGTAGAGTTTCGCTCTGCAAACACTTTTGGCAAAAAGTAGTTATAAGATAAGAGATGGAGAGGTTGTTTAGAATAACCTTATAAAATTTTTCTTCAACACACAACCAGCATATCTCTAGTTATGCTGGTTTATTTTTGTTATGAGCTTTTTAGACACTATTATCTTACTAGCTGCGTTTGTTGGCATGGAAGTTTTCTCTTGGCTATTTCATAAATACATTATGCATGGAGCCTTGTGGAATATTCATAAAACACATCATAGTAAGCAAAGTCACGTTTTTGAATTAAACGATATCTTTTCATTTACTTTTGGCAGTATTGCCACATTGTTAATGTTCTTGGGCTTCAATGAGCTTGATGCTCGTTTTTGGATTGGATTAGGCATTACCTTGTATGGCATGGTGTATTTCGTTCTCCATGATTTTTTTATTCATAAGCGCTTGTCCACTTCACGCCCTCCTTGGAATAATAGATACTTGAGAGGAATTACGAAAGCACATCAAGCACATCATCAATCCAATAAAAAAGAAGATGGAGTTTCATTTGGTTTGTTGTGGGTAAGTTGGAAATACTTTGCAGAAGATAAGAAAAAATAAACTCGCTTTAGTAAAACAATTTACCCACGTATTTAGTTATAACCTAATGATTTCAAGTATGCGTATCACTCTTCCTCAACCTTGTTTTTTTATTCATTAATCCTAAACATTTCTTCCTGACAAAAAGTATTGAAGGAAAATAGATAATTCTAAATGTTAAAGTAGCGGAGATGGTAAGTACCTATACAATAAAGGATTTAGAAAACCTTACGGGCATTAAGGCACATACAATTCGTATATGGGAGCAACGCTATGGAATTGTACAACCACAGCGTTCAGAATCGAATGTACGCTTTTACAGTGCAGACGATCTCAAAAATATGCTCAACATTACGGTGTTGAACAACAACGGATATAAGATTTCTAAAATTGCTAAGATGAGCACCGATCAGATGTGTGAACTTGCGTTAGCAGTTTTAGATAAGAAAGAAAACTATCAAGATCAGATTAGTGCGCTCTCCATCGCCATGATTGATTTGGATGAGAAGCGTTTTGAAAAAATCATGAATACCAACATTCTTCATCACGGTTTTGAATATACCATGATGGAGATTGTATACCCATTCTTGCTTCGCATTGGTGCATTATGGCAAACGAAAGCCATTAATCCTGCCCACGAACATTTTATTTCTAATCTCATTCGCCAAAAACTTATTGTAGCCATTGACGGCCAAGTAGCAAAGTCTGATGATGAAGCGAAAACCTTTATGCTATTTCTGCCTGAAGGAGAGTTGCATGAATTGAGCTTGCTATTTGCGAGTTATTTAATCAAATCGTACGGCCATAAGGTCTTTTACTTAGGCCAAAGCTTGCCATTGCGCGACCTTAAGGAAGTATATGATGTACATAAACCTGATTTTCTCTTCTCCATTTTCACCTCTGCACCTTCTGGTCGCCAAACGCAGCGCTATGTGGATAATCTTGCCTCAAACTTCCCTGAAGCGGGCATCTTGTTAACGGGTTACCAAATACTCGGACAAGGCATTGACATTACAGATAATATGGAGGTTATGCCTCATTTTAAGTACTTTAAAGATTTTCTAAAAAGTCTTGAAAAATAATATGCTATTTCGGTAGATAAATCATAAATCGGGCACCATTCCCTTCAACATTCTTGACTTCAATACTACCATGATGCTTCTTAATAATGCCAAAGCTCACGGATAAGCCTAATCCAGTTCCATTCCCCACAGGTTTTGTGGTATAAAATGGCTCAAAAATTTTTGAAAGATGCGCTTCAGGAATTCCCGATCCACTGTCTTCGATTGATATCTTTATCTCATCAATTAAATTTTCAGTGGTGATGACAATTTCTCCATGTTCGCCTGCTGCATCAATGGCATTATTCAGCAGATTCATAAAGACGCGATTGAGTAACGATTTAAAAGCCTGAATTGGGGGTAAATCGCCAAAGTGTGTCTTTACAGTAATATTTTTCTGTGCAAACTGTGCTTTATACAAGGTTAAGGCAGCGTTAATCCCCACATTTACATCTAGTAGCTCCTTATTGTCAACATCGTTACTTGCAAAGGCCAATAAACTCTGTACAATTTCAGTAGTACGTGTAACTCCTGTTTCAATATCAGCCATCATATGCTTCGCGTCATCCACTAGCTCCGTGGTTTCCAAGCCCATTTTGAGGCTCACAATCTCGTTCATGATCTTTTTCCGCTCTTCATGCGCACATGCATCTAACGATTCATAACGCAACAACAGATTAATGATCGTTTGCAAAATATCATTTAATGCCTGTGAACCCGCACTGATAAAATTTACTGGGTTATTAATTTCATGAGCAATGCCTGCGGTTAATTGCCCTAAACTCGACATTTTCTCCGATTCAATCAGTTGATTTTGAGTTCTACGAAGGTCATTAATTGCCTTTTGCAACTCATGATTCTTATCGTTCACTTCGGAGAGTGCTCCCTGAAGTTCCCGAACTTTTAAAGCTAACTCCATTTGGCTTATCACCTGATTTGCTAAGGTTTGCAAGGCCATTAACTGCTCCGATGTTAGCTCTCTTGGTTTTTGATCAATCACACACAGTGTTCCTAAGTTAAATCCGGCAGGAGACTTCAATGGGATTCCTGCATAAAAACGAATGTCAGGACTCCCAGTCACTAGTGGATTATTGGCAAAACGTTCATCTTGCGTAGCATCTGAAACAATAAACGGCTTGTCATCCATAATGGCATGTGCACAAAATGCCTGCTCTCGATGTGTTTCATCTACCGTTAACCCTACTTTCGCTTTAAACCACTGCCGCTCATGATCTATTAGGGAAACTAATGAGATGGGTGTGTTACAGATTTGTGATGCCAATCGAACAAGCTCATCAAACTTTTCTTCAGGTGAGGTATCAAGGATATTGTATTGTAATAAGTTGTTGATTCGCTCTTGTTCATTAATGGGTATTGGATAAGCCATAAGTTGGAGTAGATAGATATATTCATTATCATGTTGCAGGTTGTTAAAGTACTCATATTCGAACTGTGTGACAAGCAAATCCATTAACTATTAACACCTATTTTCAACTTTAATTCTATACTATATTTAAGGGGGCTATAGTTAGATTAGAAAAACCAAGGCGCTACGATTAACTCGTGAACTCATGACTTAATAATCGCGCATTGGATAATCTTACTGCATCGTAAAAACGCTTTTCTGTCCCTTCTTTTTCGCTAACCATTCACAAAATCTTACAAGCGAGTTTTTCTCGGTAGCCCATTGTTTTTGTCATGTTCTCAATTAGAAACAAGCAAACAAGATCAATTATTGTACATTTCTAATATTAAAACACAAAATCAAAACCATAAAAATTGTACCTATCATTGAATTCACCAAAAACACAAACACATAAAACACA
>JBMYQA010000004.1:0-22574 GCA_049600855.1 Flammeovirgaceae bacterium
GTTCAAGACAATCCCAGTTTTAAGTTCCATGACATTTAAGTTTGATACCTTGATTCAGCATAAAGTTACCTTGGTAGAAAAACAAATAAGTAAAGTATTTATTGAAATAGATTAAATTTTATGACTAGGTGATTAAATATTAGTAGGAAACAGACACAGTTGATGGATATAAAATATAAATACAAGAAAAAGGGTGAAGAAATTTATGTAATTGAGAAAAAAGCTGAATAAGTTGCCATTATGAGCCAAAGTAAAGCTCCCGAATTTGAGGCAACTTTGCAAGAAGTTGCAAAAATTGCCAAGGTGTTAGCTCATCCTGCCCGCTTAGCTATTTTACAACATTTAGCAAAAGCTAAAACCTGCATTTCTGGCGATATTGTGAACGAATTACCCCTGAGCCGCACTACAGTATCTCAGCACCTCAAAGAACTCCGAAAGCTGGGTTTAATTAAAAGTAAAGTAGAAGGAGTTACCGTTTCCTATTGCATTGATAATGAGAAACTCGATGAGGCTAATCAGCTCCTTACTTCCTTTCTTTTAAATACTCGACAAGAAATTTTTTGCGATTGCTGAATTAGTAAAAGCTTTTACTTAGTTCAAGGAGTTCATCAAAAGTTAACTTCCTACTATTTGGCTTTATGAATTATGTCGTATTTTTACGACATAATTCATAAAGCTTAGGATATGAGATTGATGTTAAAAAAATGCCTCGCCGAATTAGTAGGTACTTTTGCACTGGTATTTTGCGGAACTGGCGCTATTATTATTAATGAGGTTTCAGGAGGAACAGTAACACATGTGGGTATCGCCATTACGTTTGGCCTCATCGTGTTAGCCATGATTTATGCATTTGGCGATACATCAGGGGCACATATCAACCCAGCTGTATCTGTAGCCTTTTGGGCAGCTAAAAAAATGCCTACACAAGCACTTTTTCCCTATATCAGCGCACAGCTTATAGGAGCATTGCTGGCTAGCTTAACATTAAAGCTCCTTTTCCCTACAAGTACCTTACTTGGAGCTACACTTCCCGCTAACTCGGCAATGCAATCTTTTGTGTTAGAGCTTATTCTCACCTTTTTTCTAATGCTAGTGATCATCCAAGTAGCAACAGGGTCGAAAGCTAAGGGGGAAATGGCAGGTATAGCAATTGGGGCTGTTGTATTACTTGAAGCGCTCTTTGCCGGGCCAATATCGGGGGCATCTATGAACCCTGCCCGATCCATTGCTCCAGCACTTTTATCAGGCCACCTTAATCATTTATGGATTTACCTGATCGCCCCCATACTCGGCGCTTTAATTAGCGTATTTATGTGGAAAATCATTAAAGACTGATCGCAAAAGCGGTTAATAATCACGATAACGTAGTTATTACTCAGCAATTACTAACCGCTTTTTACATGTCTCAGAAAATTAGTAGTTTATTCAAATTCCCATTCACTATTAATCCAAGCAATGGTATGGTGCGCAGTCATATCATAAGAAACGGGTACTACAGAAACATAATTGTTCCTAATCGCCCATACGTCTGTATCTTCTCCCTTATCATCATTGATAAACTTCCCTGAGAGCCACAAATATTTTCGTCCATAAGGATCAACACGCTCATCAAACTCTTCTTGCCACTTGGCTAATGCTTGGCGGCAGATTTTAATCCCCTTAATTTTTTCTTCCGTCTTACGAGGAAAGTTCACATTTAAGGCAACTCCCTTAGGAATCCCATTTTTCAGTGCTTGCTCTGTAATTTGAATAATAAAATCGGTGATGTGCGAAAAATCCGAATCCCTTCCATAGTCACATAATGAGAAGCCAATAGCGGGCAAACTTTCAATTGCCGCTTCTACGGCAGCAGACATTGTTCCAGAGTACAATACGGATACTGACGTATTACTTCCATGATTGACTCCACTTACTACTAAATCGGGTTCCCTCCCCTCTAGCAAATAGTTTTTCGCTAACTTAATGCAATCAGCCGGTGTTCCCGAGCATTCGTAGGCATTAATTCCTTCAAAAATATTAGAACTGTACACCTTTAGTGGATCATTGATGGTAATTGCATGCCCCATACCAGATTGAGGGCTATTAGGAGCAACTACGATGACATCTCCAAGTTTTTTCATACAGTCCACTAAATGACGAATACCTTTTGAAGTGATGCCATCATCATTAGAAACAACGATTAAGGGTTTTTTAGACATATCAGAATGAATTAGTCGATTAGGATAGAAGATGGGCAAATCTACAGTATTTATCCATGAAAATATGGAAAATAAAAAAAAGCTATCCCATAGGGACAGCCTTTCCAATCACACAATTATTATATATCAACCTATATAAAGTTTCTTCAAACCACCAAAGATGGCTTGAAATAGAATATAGTCTAAACCAAGTAAGTTTTTACACCTACGTTTCGAAAGTGCAATTTAAAACTTTTTTACGACAACCACAGCCTGTTTAGCCTGATTTTTTTTATCACTCTTATTTTTTTTGCCTAAAAAGCCCAAAAGAATAAGAACTAATGATACAGATGCGATAACCGATAATTTACTTTTAAATGCTTTCATAACTCAGTGCGAATATAGATTAAATTTGCAAATCGTAAACCAATTGATATGCCAATTGCTATAACCTATTGATTTGCAAGTTGTTAAATACTCCTTACTAAAAGTATTTTAATTCTTAAACTGTCCGATTTGATACAACCTTTGACTAAATTCGTTCAAATTCGGACACTAAAACGATTGCAAAGTGATATTTTTCTGTGAAAATAATAGATTGAATCAAGATTTTAAAAAATTTGTTCTACTAACACAACTTTGCACCCTTCTATAATTATAACGTAAAATGGACCAAAAAAATTTCTTTCAAGACGTATATGATGTTGTTCGACTCATTCCAAAAGGACGAGTAACGACTTATGGAAGCATCGCGAATTACTTAGGCATGAAAAGAGGAGCCCGAATGGTAGGCTGGGCCATGAATCAGGCATTTGCTTTGGATGATGTGCCAGCCCATCGAGTGGTAAATCGAAAAGGAGAGTTAACAGGTAGACACCACTTCTCACCGCCCACTCGTATGGAAGAGTTATTAACCCAAGAAGGAGTAAGTGTCAAAAATGATCAAGTCAGTAACTTTGATCAACTTTTTTGGGATCCTATGATTGAATTAGCCCTGTAGTTGTGGTTAATTACTCTGGTAGTCAAGCCAAGCACGCAATTGAGGTGTCACCATTAATTAGTGATCGACTTAATAGCTGACTTGTATACGAATACTCGTATTTCTACCGCGATCATCTACGCAAGAGATCGTGACTTCACCAGCTGTGGGTTTAAAAAATAAGCTTTCGGTTGCCTTTACTTTTTTATAAAACTGATTATTGATGTACCAATACACATAAGATACATCATTTGCAGCATGGCAAGCCAACATCAACTCCGAATCTTTCCCATCTGTTAAAATGTACTCACGATTATGAAGTGGCGATACTACTTTAGGCGGATTCGCCGTCAAGATTTTTGAACAAGCAGTATGATGCTTAGGAATGGCTAAATAAGGGATTTTTTCCGTTATAAAATAACTGATTAATGCAGGGTCGTGATTTGGGAACCACGCTTTCTTATACCCATTTTGAGGCAAGCAATGGCTACAATAACTTTCTGTCCCATCTTCAGAAATAAATACTTGCTGAAGGTGCGTACACTTTTTATTACTCGAAACCAATGGTATGAAATAATCCATGTGTTCAGTTTCACAAAAATGTTCTGACGGCAAGCCTGATTCTGTACATACATAGCGAAACTGTAGTCCTTTTGGCATGAGATTCCAACGATCATCACTGTGCTCCACTAGGGCATTAAATAATTCAAAAAGTAATGGGGCAGCTTTACTCGCTCCTGTAAGTTCTCGCACGCCTTCTCCATTAAAATTTCCTAACCAAACGCCAATGGTATATTCGCGATTATAGCCAATGGCCCAAGCATCTCTTCTGCGGTGGGAAGTTCCCGTTTTCCAAGCAATTCGAGGAACAGAGTGACTATTTTGGTATCCGTTAGGTAAATCGGGCCTTGTCAGCTTTGTCAATATCTCTGTAACCATATAAGCAGATTCAGCTCTCAATAGCGCGTGTTTTTGGTGATTTCCTTTCCCAATCTGATTTTGTAAAGGACGATACTCACCAGCAGTTGCTAGGGCACTGTACAATCCACATAACTCATATAAACTCGTCCCGCACCCTCCTAAGGCTAGGGAAAGACCTAATTGATGTTCATCCATAGCTACTTGCTTGAAACTTGCTTTTTTCAACTGTTCAATAAAAACAGTTACCCCCATTTCTTTCAGCAATTGCACAGCAGTAACATTTAAGGAACTGGCTAAGGCATTTTCTATCGAGATGGAACCATTAAATTTTTTATTAAAGTTTTCGGGTGAATACCCATCAAAATCCATTGGAACATCATTTACGATTGCTTGAGGCGTATACATGCCTAAATCGAAGCTTGTTCCGTATAATAAAGGTTTTAAGGTACTTCCCGGAGAACGAATGGCTTGGATACCATCAACTTGTCCAGCATGCTCATTATCCCAAAAATCAGATGAACCCAAGTACGCCAAAACATTTTTTGTCTGATTGTCTACCACTAAAGCAGCTGCGTTATTGATGTTATACGCCGCTTGTCGCTTAGAATAATTCTGCACAATTCCATTTACTTTATCTTGAATATTTGCATCAATTCCAGTCACGATACGGTTTTGAAAAGGCATTTGTTGATGCAACCAATACGCATAGTGAGGAGCAAGTTGAGGATATGCTCTACGATAGGCTTTTAGCGGTTCAGCTAAGGCATCTTTTACCTGTTCCTCGGCAAAGATTTCTTCATGTTGTAACCGCGTTAACCACTTGTTTCGCTCCTGTTGAATAGTCTCATTATATTTTCCTAAGGCAAGTGAAGTAGGCCGATTTGGAATGATCGTAAGGGTAACAATTTGCGCCAAACTCAATTGATCAGGATTTCTACCGAAAAAGAGTATTGACGCGGATTTTACGCCTTCTATATTTCCGCCATAAGGAACTAGATTAAGGTATAATTGCAAAATTTCATCTTTACTGTAATGCCACTCCAGTTGCATTGCTCTAAAGATTTCTAATAACTTATTTGCATAGGTTCGTTCTTTGGGCACTAATAATCGAGCAACCTGCATGGTAATGGTAGAGGCTCCAGATGTGGTTTTGCCAGCGCTCATGTTATTCACTAGTGCCCTGCCAATCGCAATAGGATTTACCCCAAAATGCCAGCGAAAGTAACGATCTTCTTTAGCCAAAATCGCTTTTTCTAAATCGTCATTAATCTCATCTAATTCTACTTTCATCCGCCATTTATCATCTGAGCTTAAAAAGGCATGGATTACTTCTCCTTCTTGCGTAACAATCAGTTGAGAATAGGGTACTTTAAATCGGAAAGGGAAAACAACATCAAGAAGTAGGAATAAACAGAAGCTTCCAAACGCTAAATAGCTTAATTTCAGTGCTATTTTTCTTATTGCTGGTTTTCGCATGAGGTTAATTGTGGAATCATAAAAAAAGCCCTCAGCTATACTGAGAGCTACTATTTTTTATACAGAAAATGCGTCTTAATAAACTTCGCAACTTGGGTGCTTTGCTTTAAAGCGCTGAATTTCATCGGCACTTACTTTCGTGTTTTCGCAATAAATCACCTTTAATTGATTCATGTTGTTCAAGGGCTCCAAGCTACTCACATTGGTATATTGAAATACCACTTCTTTCAATAAGGGCAGATTTTTTAATGGAGAAAGGTTATTTACTGGCGTTCTCAAAAATGAAACTTCTTTCAATTTAGTTAACCTTTCTAAAGCCGCTAAACTCGTCACCTTCGTGTTATTGAAATAAAACACCTCCAAGTTTGAAAGCTTACTGATGTACCCGATATTACTTACTGGAGTTGATGAGCAATCGACCACTTTCAAATTTGTTAATCCTGTTATTGCGCGAATTTGTGATACTTGAGTTTTATAGAACTCTAATTTCTTTAAATTAGTTAATCCCGCAATTGGATCAATATTTACCACTCGTGTTTCTGCAAAGTTCAGATGTACTAGATTCGTCAAACCTTTCACAGGGCTTAAGTCTGTAATTTGTGTATTATCGCACCAAAGGATTTTCAAATTCTTCAATACACTTACTGGTCTTAAAGTACGTATCGGTCTTCTTGAACAGTCTATAGATTGAAGGTTATATATTTTATTGAAATCATCAGGGGTTGGATTTCGATTTACTCCTACTTTGGTAATAAAGTATTGTTTCCAGACCATAGACAATGATTGCCACCATTGCAAATTAACTCCGTGCTTTACAGCAGCATTTGCTTCAGGACCACCACCAGTAGCATTGGCAGGAACAGCTCCTATCATCAAGAAAGTGATAAGGCTTAGAAACAACCATTTTTTTATAAAATTATTAATTGTTTTCATGTTCGATTCGACTTGAATGATTCCCAGATTTATCAATGTACTCATTCAGTACAATAGTGTCATGTCTGGCTTTCCATAGTTTAATTGGTAGTATTAACACATAAAACAATAGGGAAATAAATATAATGATAAAATACTGATTATCTATAAGCGATGTATGTAATTCAAGCAAATTTCAATCCCAAAGTGAGGATATCATTAAAAACTCTAGGAAATCGCCAAACAGCCAATTTTTTAGCATACTTCTCCCTGCTACTTATTAAAGCAAATTTCAGCATTTTTTGTACAAATCATTCCCCTCAATTAGCCTTTACTTTTCTTGAATACAATTTCAATAAATTAAAGAAAAAATTGTGCCCCGAAATAAAATTGCTTAAAGATTAACTTCTTGTTCACTTAATAATTATAAAATATGCTTTACAGATTGAATGCGAATACTGAAATACAGAACTTTTTTCTTGAAAGAGCGGAGAAACACCTGACTCGACCAACCACTCTGATGCTGTTACTTCAAAAAAGCGTCTCAGCGGGGAATCGCTTAATTGAGGGTTTCTTCACTCTTTTTCACTCGAAAAAACTAATGTTAGACAAGTTCACAGTTAAGCTTTATGTTTACCTAAATATTATGTGCCAAAAAAAATAATACTTGACAAACTAATATAGGAATGATCAATGGATTGTTCTTTTTAAATGACAAGTAATGAAAAAGGAGTGACAAAACGAAGGCAGTGATTAGCCAGCCCATGTAATTTGAGAGTGGAATTGTTTCATTTTGCCACTGCCAAAAATCAAACTTAATGGCAACAGGTTCAATTAAAAAGTCAATGAATACCATTAGTACAGCCGTTGCTAGTGCTTTCAGGTAAATCGGATACTCCAAGCGATGCACGACCCCGCTTACACAATAGGTAAGAATTAGCCAATTTACCCCAATCAAAATTGGAATCTGATCAATTTTCCACCCTAAAGTAGCTCCATACCAATACTCACCAAATATCCATCCAGTATGTACCCCAATCCATTCTACTAAAAAACCTACGGTAAAAGCGGTTATGCAAAAAAACACCGCTTGCCTGTTCCAATCTTTATGGAAAAACAATAGCAAAAAAAGTGTGATCAGTAAGTTTAAAGGTGTTAATGACGTAAAACTTTCAAAAGGACTGAGCTGTCGCAATACTTCATTCATCCACTCAATTCTCATCCCCAAAAAACCAAAAAAATGAAGTGCTATAAGTACTGTTACAGCTATTTTATACTGATATTTCTCCCTTTCCATTGATTGGTTCGGGTAAGGTTTCGATAAATGGATAAACAGGCGATTAGACACAAGGATAGCATTTTTAATGGATGCAAACAGATGGTTTGCCAACTTGACTGATTACTTAACCAAGCAAGCAAGCCATTTGTTATGAGTATAAAAGGCAAAATGTAAACCATCCACTGTGGTTCTAACCAAAATATGGGGAAGTATGCAAAAAATACCAAGCCCATAAACACCAGCAAACCCAAGATGCTACCAAAGCCTGCTAACAGGTTTTTGCTAAAGCCTTGCACACTTTCATTCCAACTAGAATACATGCGACATGCCACCAAATTGTTGCCTAAATAAGTTCCTGCGAACAAACCATTTCGCTTGATCAATTTTACAATTTCAATGTCCTCGGTTACTTTTTGCTTTACCTGTTGATGAAATTGGTGTTTGTGGTAATCTGCTGCCTGAAACAACATAAACTGACCATTTGCAGCAGCCAAACTTGATTGAGGAAACAGTCGAACAAACCTCAAGGGAAGCATGGTGAGCAATAAATAGTGCATAATCGGAACTACGATTCGTTCACCCCACGTTCCAAAATGCTGGTCAGGAAAAATGGACAATAAAGTGAGTTCTTTTGCTTTCATTTCGGTAAGCGCAGCTGGTATTAACTGATTATAGACGCATACATCAGCATCTACAAATAATAAATAATCGCCTTTTGCTGATTGGGCTAACTGATGACACGCCCAGTTTTTCCCAAGCCACCCTTTCGGTAATGGCGCTCCTGCTATTAATTTAATTTGTGGATGAGCATTAGCCCACTCTTGTACAATTTGAGCCGTAGCATCAGTCGAGTGATCATCTAGTACAATGAGTTCAAAATGCTGAAAATCTTGTTTTAGGATATGCTGGATGGTATTCCCAATATTGGCTGCTTCATTACGTGCAGGAATTAAAATGGAAAGAAAGGCCGAATGCGTAGTCGTCTTAGTTGGCAATTTTGGATTCAGCAATACATTCGTTAGGGTAACGAGGAAACGAATGACAACAAAACCAAACACCAAAATAAAAAGTGACTGCATAAATTAATTGGATTGCTCTTTCTTTTCCCTAACCCAATTGCCCAAAAATTGTTCTAGCTCATTTATTCGAAACGTTCCCTTCAGGCTCATTAAACTGAGTCAAATTGCTCTTTCTGGCTAAAGGTTAGCAGAAGATGGTTCATTCTTCATGTTTTGATCTTTGGGTTCTATTTTTGGAAAAAAGCGTCTTTGAAAGATCAAAATGGAAACTGCTCCAATAAAAATTGCGGAATCGGCAATATTAAAAATTGCACTAAAGAAGTAGAAGTGTTTGCCTCCCCAGATGGGCAACCATTCAGGAAATACCCCATTGAATAGGGGGAAATAGAGCATATCGATAACGCGCCCATGAAACCAAGGCGTTTCAGCCCCTATAATGGCATTATTTTCAAGTAATACGCCATAAAAAATACTATCAATGGCATTGCCAATGGCTCCTCCTAATATGAGTGCTAGGCAAATTAAAAAGCCTCGATGTACTTTCTTTTTTGCTTGTGCATACAAATAATAGCCAATACCAATGGTTGCTAAAATCCTGAATAAGGAGAGAAATAATTTGCCATAAGCAAAATCAAACTGCATTCCAAAAGCCATACCTGGATTGAGCAGATAATGAAGTCGAAACCAATCATCAAACACAATGATCTCTTCTCCTAATTCCAAATTAAAATGAATCAAAAGTTTTGCAGTGTGGTCTAATACCACCACTAAGAGGCATATCAGGTAATAACGGGCGTATTTCATGGAAAATCGTCTATTTCATCCTTAGCCTGCAAAGATGCATATAATTTTTTTAATGAACTCGTCTATTGTTAATTCTATCAACTTTAAATGGCTCAAACTGTTTCAGTTTCCGCAAAAAATCGCTTTAATCGTGTTCATTTTTGTGCTTTTCTAAACAGTGTTTTAAAACCTTTCAAGAATGTTGTCACCATTAATGCGGTTGCTTATTCAAATTCAGGGACTAACCTCAAGTGCATTTTCGCTGAGTTAATCGAATGAGTTAATACGATATTTGCCTTCCCATCAAAGGCAACTTTCCATTGATTCACTAATTCATTTCCCGTTTTTTTAAACGTTAGGGTAGAATCGGGATGATGATATAAAAAGTTTCCAGCTAATAACTCGCCACTCTGATCGCCATAGGCAAACTCTCCCCCATGCCTTAATCGAAACCAACTCCCTTCGTTGGCGACTTCCATTCCATCATGAATAAGGCGATCTACTTTCCAAAACCCAATCAGCTGATCTCTCGGCTTGCTAATGTATCGTTTATAAATTGGCAGCTTTTCAGCTCGCTGCAAAATGACATTTACTAAGTAGTTTCCAATCTCTTTGCGCCCTTTAAATACGAGGTTTTGACTCAATGCATCTACTTGCCATACACTATTGCACCAATCTTTATTTTCACCTTCTAAAGTAATGATGTTAGACTGACCATGCCTGTGCCAAACACCGTGATTTTCAATTTTGTAGCTTCCTGACCGAAAGGTGCCGTCTGATTTTAGTTCTACCCATTGCTGGTGTGGAGAATTGATATTCGCTGTGCGATCGAAACCATTTACCGTAAAATCAGAAATTAGCCAAATCCCTACGAGTTCATCTTTTTTGACTTTTTTGCACCCCACACTAACACCAATAAGCATTAACAGTATGATATAGTTGATATATTTCATT
Organism: Flammeovirgaceae bacterium; assembly: GCA_049600855.1. Lineage (GTDB taxonomy): Bacteria > Bacteroidota > Bacteroidia > Cytophagales > Flammeovirgaceae > JBMYQA01. Next base: position 10,501 of record JBMYQA010000004.1, read on the forward strand.
TTATTTTGGTAGTTTTTTGAAGCAACCGCGTAATCTACTAGTTATCCGTTAATAAAACGAAAATAAAATCTTATAAAATCTTGAATGCGTACTATTTGGCTGTAAAATCATAAGCTTTTCATTACTTTTATCTTCCAAAATATTGCCCTTGTTCAAAAAGTTTTGGAGGTTTGACCAGATCCTTATCAACAGATATTTCATCAAGCATGCACTATACCGTTTCCTATGACAATCCAGCAAGTCAATTTGTTGATTTTAAGCTACAAATAGCTAATATTTCAACTAAAAAGCTGCACTTACAACTGCCTGCATGGCGACCTGGACGATATACTTTACAAAACTTTGCGAAAAACATACACCGCTTCGAAGTACATACCAAGGAAGGTAAGCCAATTGCTTTTAAAAAAATCACGAAAGATTGTTGGGAAGTACAAACCAAGAACATCAAAGCCATTGAAGTACATTACAGCTATTATGCTGCTCAAATGGACGCTGGTGGAAGTTGGCTTGATGAAGAACAACTCTACTTAAATTGGATCACATGCGGCTTACAAGTTGTGGAGCATGCACAAGAATCTTATTCTATTGATTTAGAAATTCCTAAAAGTTATCAAGTAGCTACGAGTTTCCCTCAGCATAAAAAAGGCTTTATTGCCAAAAACTTCTACGAATTAGTAGATTCTCCAATAATTGCAAGTGCACAACTTCAACACCATTCGTATAAGGTCGCAGACTACAAATTCCATCTATGGATTTTAGGAAATTGCCAACCCGATTGGGAAAAGATTCGTAAAGATTTTAAGAGTTTCACGCAAGCACAAATCCGTTCTTTTGGAGGTTTTCCTACTAAAGAATACCATTTCATGTTCCAAATTCTTCCATACAAACATTATCACGGAGTAGAGCACAAACACTCTACGGTAATTGTATTGGGACCTTCTGAAGCGTTTAATGAAAATAGCATGTATCAACATGTACTTGGCATTAGTTCGCATGAACTCTATCATACTTGGAATGTGACTCGCTTACGGGCTACTGAAATGGTGCCTTACCACTATGAGCGCGAAAATTACTCCAGAGCAGGATTCATTTTGGAAGGTGTAACGACTTACTATGGCGATTTGATGTTGCGTAGGGGAAATGTGTGGAATGATGGTCAATATTTAGAAGAGTTTAATAATCTTTTAAAGCGCCATTATAGTAACATTGGTCGTTCAACTTACGCTTTGGCAGATTCTTCGTTCGATCTTTGGTTAGATGGATATACCGCTCAAGAACCTCGAAGAGTAAGCTCCATTTACATAAAAGGAGCACTGACTGCTTTTATATTGGATATTACCATTCGGAAAGCGACTAAAAACCAATTTGGTTTAGATGAAGTGATGCGAAGGATGTGGGATAACTATGGAAAAGAGGAATCAGGATATCGCATTGAAGATTACATTGCTGAGGCAGAAGCTGTTGCAGGAAAATCCTTAAAAAAGTATTTTAATGAGCTCATTTTTGGAACGAAACCCTTAGAAGAATCCTTGACAAAATCTTTAAAATATTTGGGCTATCAGTTCCTTCCGATAAATGCGAGCAAGGATAATGAAGCGCTTTTTGGCTTTCGAGTTAATGAAAAAAACAGTAAATTACTCGTACAATCAATTGTACCTGATTCACCTGCATATGATACGTTGTGTTTGGAAGACGAGTTACTTGCCATTAATGAACATCGAGTAACCGCAACTAATATCCACTCACTTTGTCATCAATCCAATAAACTTTCGATTACTCTTTTTCGACATAATGTGTTGAAACAAGTGACCCTACAAGCATCAGCAACGAGGTACTGGATCACTTATGAAGCTAAGCCTGTAAAGAAACCAACAAAACAGCAACTACTTAACCGTGATCTTTGGATGACAACACATTTATAAGTGAGCTTGTCGTAACTTTAAACAGTGACAATGATTGGAAATTTACCATTACCGTTCAATGTCTTTAGCAGTAAACCAACCAAACTATGGGAACCAATTACGAAGTAGCTTTATTGCTCATTTTTTATTAAAAACTGAACATTAAGCTACATCATTTAATTCTTTAAGCCATGATTTTCATGTTTTTAATCTCATAGTTTATGTTTTATATTTATATATTAAATAACGTAACCAAAAATCATCACGATTTTTACTTCGAAACAGACAGGATGAAAAAGACTTATATTCAATCACTATGTTTTCTAGTTTTCTTATTATTCATAAGTCTTTCTGCTTTCTCACAAGACGATCCTTATCATCGTTTTATCAACAATGGCATAAAGCTTAGCCGCATGCAACAATACAATGCGGCAATTAAAGAATTTGAACTGGCACTGGCAATTAGCGATACTTCGGCTCAAGTGTTTTATTACAAGGGGTTGGGGTATTTTTCTATGCGAGATGCTAAAAATGCAATTGTAGCTTTTGAAGAAGCCTTAGTTAGAGATCCTAAACACATTGATGCCTTATCTAAACTACTCACTTGTTATAAGAAGAATAGGGATTTAGAAAATACGATTAAAACTTTTGATCGCATGTTTGCCGCGGTAGATGATCCTAAAAAGAAAGTGATGGCTAAATTGAGTAGTATTCGTCTGCTTTCAGCTGAAGACAAATACGACTCTGCACTGTTATATGTCAACCACGCCCTTGAAGTTGACCCCAAGCATGTAGAGTTATTGTACTACAAGGGGAAATTATTAAACCTAGAAGGAAAATACGAAGAAGCTAAAACTAATATCGACGCAGCCATTATGGAGTTTGAAGGCAGAGATATTAAAATGCAAACTCAACTCAACTATGAGCTGGGTTATGCTTTACACAAGCTAGGGAAGTATAAAGAAAGTTCCGTTGCCTTCCGAAATGCCAATTATGGCCCATATAAATCAAAAGTTGCCTTGTTCTCCCCTTCCTATTATCACTTGGTAGCTGTAGCACATAACAATATTTTAGATTACGATCGGGCATTAGAGCTGGTTACCATTGCCGTCGCTATGGATAGCACCTTCGAGCAAGCCATTCTATTGAAAGAAAAAGTAGAAAAAAGCATGACAGATCGTTCGAAAGAAGTGGAAGCTTATAAGCGAGTATTGAATAAAGATATGGACGAATTGCGAAGGTATGATTTATATAAAACTTCGATTACCGCACTAATTGGCTCAAAAAAATATAGAGATGCAGTGGTTTTGGCAGATTCTTGCATTGCGCGTTACAAAGAAAAACAAGAGCCATACTTCTTGAAATCCATTGCATTGTATAAAAATAACTTTAAAGAAGATGCCATCACTTTACTCAATAATTTGCTCAAAGAAGAAACAAATACGAGAGAAGATATTGGCAAATACAACTTCCAACTTGGCTTAATCCACCTCTATCAAAAAGAGATGAAAAAAGCGGAAGATTTCTTCGATAAAGTCATTAAAGGAGGGAGTAAATATGCACGAGCAGCACTCTTTGAAAAAAACTTAATATCAGGACAATGACGCCTTCTTTAGGGAGGCTATCAATTTATTTACAAAGACATAATAAGTATGCTTGTAGTGATGAGCCGCTACAAGCATTTTTTATAAGCTTCTTACTTCTTCCAAAAATTTATAGGTTTGTAACTCCAATGCTTGGTAACACACTCACTTACTCAGCAAATCCATTAAAAAATGAATTACCTATCTGTTGAAAACCTAACCAAATCATTTGGTGAACGCGTATTATTTGAAAACATCAGCTTTGGCATAGAAAAAGGCCAAAAAACAGCGCTTGTTGCACGCAATGGTTCTGGTAAAACCACCCTCATGCGCATCATTATGGGTTTAGATGTTTCTGACTCAGGCGAAACGGCTTTCCATAATTCCATATCTGTAGGTTTTTTAAATCAAGTTCCTGTTTTTGATGAAGCTAAAACAGTTATGGAAACCATATTTACTGCAAAAAACCCAATGGTACAAGCGGTGAAAGAATATGAGCTTGCACTAGAAGAAGCGCAAAGTGGGACTGAAAAAAGCATAGAGCGCCTTCAGAAAGCATCGGCAGTAATGGATGACTTAAAAGCGTGGGACTTTGAAACAGAACTAAAACGGACCTTAGCCAAGCTCAATATTACAAACCTACAGCAAGTAGTTAGTCAACTTTCAGGAGGGCAACGCAAACGTGTCGCTTTAGCCAAGGTAATCATTGAAAACCCCGACTTGCTCATTTTGGATGAACCCACCAACCACCTTGATGTGGAGATGATTGAATGGTTGGAAGATTATTTATCCAGAGCCAATATTTCCTTATTCTTAGTGACACACGATCGGTATTTCTTAGATCGAATTTGCACGCATATTATCGAATTAGAGAATAACCAGATTTATAAATATGAGGGAAACTATGAGCATTACTTGCTCAAAAAAGAAGAGCGAGAAGCCTTAGCCATCAGCAGTGCTGAAAAGGCCCGTAACCTGATGAAAAAAGAGTTGGAATGGATGCGAAGAATGCCCAAAGCCCGTGGCACCAAAGCCAAATACCGAATTGATAATTTCTATGAATTAGAAAAAAAAGCGAAGCATCCACATCAACAGAAGGATTTAAAGCTCGATGTGCAGATGAGTAGAATGGGAAGTAAAATCTTAGAGCTAAAAGGCATTGACAAGAAATTTGGCGACCTTACCATACTCAACGGTTTTGAATATGTGTTTAAGAAAAAAGAACGCGTAGGCATTGTCGGTAAAAATGGGGTAGGAAAATCTACGTTCTTAAACATCATTATGGGTTTGGAAAATGCGGATGCAGGAGAAGTGATTACCGGAGAAACTGTAGTTTTTGGTTACTACAATCAGCAAGGCTTGCAATTGCCTGAAGATAAAATCATTTTAGATGTCGTGAAAGATATTGCAGAAGTAATTCCCATTGGAAAAAAGGGCGAAACCTTATCTGCCTCTCAATTTCTGAACCTCTTTTTGTTTCCTCCTAAAATGCAGCAAACGCCCGTTTCCAAACTCAGTGGAGGCGAAAAAAGGAGACTGCATTTACTTACTATTCTTGTTAAGAACCCCAATTTCTTAATTCTCGATGAGCCTACCAATGACCTTGATCTTCAAACCCTGCAAACGCTGGAGCAATTTCTGGACAACTTCCAAGGTTGCGTCATTGTAGTAACCCACGATCGTTATTTTATGGATCGAATTGTAGATCACTTATTTGTGTTTGAAGGAGCAGGTAAAATCAAGGATTTTAATGGAAAGTATACAGATTACCGAACCTGGAAGCAAGAAGAAGAGCGTGAGGCTAAAAAGCTCGAAAAAGCAGCTAAACCCAAAGAAACGTCACACCGAGCAACTCAAGAGAAGAAAAAACTATCGTATAAAGAAAAGCTAGAGTATGAGCAGTTAGAAGGTGAAATTGAAGCATTAGAAGAAGAAAAAGCCCAGCTCGAAGAAAAATTGACGAGTGGAGAAACAGATCATCAAAAACTCCAAGAATGGTCAGAACGAATTGCCGAACTTATTGATTTGATTGATGAGAAAACAATCCGCTGGATGGAGTTAGCAGAGTACGCGTAAATCATAAACTGGGCTTTGTTCAAGTTCTGTCTGTCTTGCTCTTTATGTTGGTAAGTTCTCCCTTCTTTCATCACAAACTGCACATTTTCCAACACGATGATACTTTTTAGCAGATCACCTGTTTAATAGTTCTTTTGTTGTTGTAGCTGTTTAAGTGGGGTAAAAACATAAAAGGATTGAAACCGATTTTCAATCCCTTTTATCGTTCGAAATATCAAATTTATAACAGTCATCGAAAGTTAATCAATAATGAGCTATTTTTAAGAGCCTGTTTGAATAAAGTTTTTGAGTCTTTTAAGTGCTGTATACAATCGCCCAATGAGCGGTTCCCCACTAGGGCATTTTAGCGGCGCATAAATGTATTCGATTTTAGTCAAAACAAACGGCCAATGCTGTTCAAAAAACAACATTGGCCGTTTAGTTGATTATTTAAAAATAACGCCTAATAAGTGGCCGAAAAGCTTCCTTCTGTGATACTTGCTGTTGCCGAACCTCCTAACTCATAAGCTTCAAAATGAAACGTTCCTTCAATTTCTCTAGTTTGTGTATCGTGCTTGGTAATACTTACCATCCCTACGTCTGTGGTTAATATGGTTGCATTGGTGAATGGACCAAAGTTATAGTACCCCATAGGTGCAAAGAAACTATCCAATTCATGATCACCAACTGCAATGTCATCGGGAAGTGTTAGTCCAATATTTTCATCTCCCCTAATACCAGTAATCGATATGGTACTGGTTAAGCCCGATTGCATAGCAGTTACCGAAGTGGGTTCCCAAACATTTCCATCTAACTTCAATGACATGGTATTATTGGAAGGAATCGTTCCCATATCCATGATGGGAACATTCGTAAACACCCCTTCGGTAATGGTCACTGTAGAATTATCTGTGAAACGGAAGGCTGTGAACGAAAATGTTCCACTCATGATACTATCTGTTAAATTAATCGTGCTGACTTGGATGGTTCCTCCCACTGAAGTCGTTGCATTAGAGGTATGCGAAATTTCCCCCGTCGCTCTCACATAAGCAGCGGCATTCGTGCTGTTTTGTGATAAATCATAAGTGCCTTCTTGCTCTGCTAACATGGAAATGGCAATGGCTTCTCCTGTACTCACAACGATACCCGAAACATTCATTACTCCTCTGCTAATACTCGCTGTCACGTTAGTCGCCTGCCAAGCTTCTCCATCTATAACAGCTGTCATAATGCCCCCTGTGGCTCCTCCTCCTGAACCCGGATTTGTCGGATTCATCACCTCTTCGGGTACGCTGACTGTAATACTTTCACAACTCACTAAAAAATAGGCAGAAAATACTGCCACTATAAGTATGATATTGCGCTTTAATGATCTCATAGAATTATCGTTTTGTGAACTACCTCTATCTATAATGATTTAAAAAAGTAAAGGTAAACATCATATGCCCTAGTTCTTTCAATTAGTTTGAGTGAACTTGTCTAACATTAATTTATAAAATAACATGCCAAAACTGAAGTTCATACAGATTATTCACAACGCATTCTATGTGTTTTTTGCATTATTTGTGATGGGGATGACGGTTAAGTGCTTGGGCAAAAAAGCTATTTGCCCAAGCAGATGCTGAATTAACGGTCGAATAATACTCTTTCTCCCATTTTCTCTTCATTAAACTGCCCGTTTTCGTAGGCAATATGACCAGAAACAATGGTATGCGAGACTTTTGCTGGGAAGGTATGACCTTCAAATGGCGACCACTTACATTTGTAATGAATATTTTCTGGAGCAACTGTAAAGGTATCATTCAAATCAACTAATACTAAGTCGGCCCAATAACCTTCTCTCAAGTAGCCACGTTCCAAAATTTCAAAACACTCTGCAGGGGCATGACACATTTTCTCTACAATCTTCTCCAAACTCAACTTTCCTTCCTTATAAAACTCCAACATCATGTATAAGCTATGCGAAACTAAAGGTACCCCTGAAGGCGCATTCCAATAAACACTCGCTTTCTCCTCTTTTGTATGTGGAGCGTGGTCTGTAGCAATAATATCTAACTTATCATTTAACAAACCTTCTAACAAAGCAGCTTTATGGTGTGCTTCTTTCACTGCAGGATTACATTTTACTTGTGTGCCAAATTTTTCATAATCTGAACGATCGAACCACAAATGATGTACACATACTTCTGAGGTAATCCGCTTGTCTTTTAAAGGAGTGGTATTATCAAAGAGCGCCAATTCTTCGGCTGTACTAATGTGCAAAATATGTAAACGCGTATTGTGCTTTTTAGCCAATTCCATCGCCATAGAAGACGATTTGTAACACGCTTCTACACTTCGAATTTCAGCGTGATAATGAATGGGCATGTCCTCACCATATTTCTCTTTGTAGATTTTTTCATTACCTCGTACCGTTTCTTCATCTTCACAATGTGTGGCAATTAACAACTTTGCCTTACTAAAAATCGCCTCAAGGGTTTCTTTATTGTCTACCAACATATTTCCTGTAGAAGAACCCATGAATATTTTCAATCCACAAACGGTTTTAGGATCGGTTTTCAGTGCTTCTTCTAAATTATCATTTGAAACCCCCATAAAAAAGGAATAATTAGCTAAAGAACGCTCTTTTGCAATGGCATATTTATCAGCTAACAGTTCTTGAGTAAGTGCCTGAGGTTTGGTATTTGGCATCTCCATAAAGGTAGTAGTCCCTCCTGCTACTGCGGATTTTGCTTCTGTATAAATTTCAGCTTTATGCGTTAACCCTGGTTCACGAAAATGTACTTGATCGTCAATTACGCCAGGAAAAAGGTGTTTACCAGTAGCATCAATTACTTGATCAGCATCAATTCCATCAAGATTAGAAGCCATTTTTTCAATGCGACCATTATTGATCAATAAGTCAGTCTGGAAGATTTGCCCTTCATTGACTGCTGTAGCATTTTTAATGAGAATAGAAGCCATGTTATTTTAAGGATAAGGGATGAAAAATACGATTTCACACATTTTCACGATCTATTTTAGACAAATTCTTCATAAATCATGATAAAATGTAAATTTTGCATCTCATAAGTCAGCTCGCTAACTTACCGACTTAAGACATATGGCAAAGATTGAACAGGATGTTTGAAAAACCTTACCTTTCTCCTCAATTAATTGATTTTATTCGGGAAAATATGCATCGAGATTTGGCAGAACTTGCTTTAGAAGCCAAAAAGCATCCCGAAATGCCCATGCCTTTTGTGATTGATCAGATTTATGGCAAGCGTAAGGCTAAATTCAAACTCCCCAATTGGTTTGCGAATGAAAAAATTATATATCCTCCTAAAATCTCTATTGAACAATGCTCTTCCGAACAAACAGCCGCTTTTAAAAGCTCCATCATCTCAGGGAATCATCTGATCGACTTAACAGGAGGATTTGGCGTAGATGCCACTTGTTTTGCGAACACATTTCAGCGAGTCACTTATGTAGAACAACACCCTACATTAGTTCATTTGGTACGTCAAAATGCCGCAGCCTTTGGATTAGAAAATATGACATGCCACCAAGAAGATGGCATCGCATTTTTACAGCAATCCGCAGAACAGTATGATTGGATTTACCTCGATCCAGCCCGAAGGGATGAACAAAACAAAAAAATGGTTGGCTTAGAAAGTTGCCATCCTAACGTATTGCAAGTCAAAAACTTACTATTAGCGAAAGCGGATCATACCTTACTCAAACTATCACCCATGTTGGACATTAGACAAGCAATTACTCAACTGGATTGTGTGCAAAAAGTTTGGGTGGTAGCTGTTCAGAATGAGTGTAAAGAGCTACTTTTCCAATTGGGGAAAACCTCGGTAGAAGATGTCGCCATTTCCTGTGTCAATATCCAAAAAGATGACTCAAAGCACATTTTTGAAGGATTTTCTAATCAAGAATACATTGAAAAAGTCCAGCTTTCCGCACCTAAAGCCTTTGTTTATGAGCCCAATGCTGCCATCATGAAAGGGGGACTTTATAAATCCCTTGCGAAACACTTTGCCTTAAGTAAATTACACCCACACAGCCATTTATACACTTCTGACAACCTTGTTGAAAACTTTCCTGGAAGAAGCTTCCAATGTATACATGTATTGCCTTTCAACAAAAAGGCTATATTAAAATTAATTCCTGCTAAAAAAGTGAATATTACGGTCAGAAACTTCCCCCTTACTGTTGCTGAAATTCGAAAAAAAACAGGTCTAAAAGATGGCGGTGAATGGTACTTGTTTGCGACAACCAACCAAGAGGGGAAAAAAATATGCCTGCTGTGTAAAAAAGTGTAGCGCAAAATACCCTCACCTGCGCATCATTACTTACAACAATAAGTTATTGTACTTTATGGTACAAAAAAACTCAAACGCAATTGATTTCACAATCACATGTTCATCTATAATATTCTCATTTTCAAAACCTTAATCCCAAAAAATCAAATACATGTCTAACACTTAAATGTTTAAACACATATTTAAAATTAGATAAATCTTCGAATCCCCTCCCTTAGCATTCTACAATAACCACTTAAATAGGTTATACATTTTCATTAATCTCCGTTTTCTTCTTGGTAAGATTATCCACTACCGAAAATAGGATATAGCAAATAATAATTAAAGGAAGTCCTGCAAACTGCAAACCCACTAATAAACCTACTGCTGTAATCAAAAAGATGTACCTGATTCGATTATTTTGAAACGAATAGTCTTTAAACTTTAATGCAAAAAGAGGCAATTCTGCTACTAATAAAAGGGACATGACTATCGTAACGACTAACAAAACAGGCCAAGAGAGTAAATCTGTTGCGAGTGTATACCTATGCATCACCAGAGGTAAAGACCCGATTAAGATGGCATTAGCAGGCGTTGGCACACCAATAAAGGAGGTTGTTTGGCGTGTATCAATATTGAATTTGGCCAATCGTAAGGCTGAAAAAGCGGGAATCATATAAGCTAAATAAGCCCAAGCACCAGCATGGACATTTTGGAGTAAATGAAGCATGATAATTCCCGGTAGCACACCAAAAGAAACGACATCAGCTAGTGAATCTAGCTCTTTGCCTATAGGCGAGCTCACTTTTAATAACCGAGCCGCAAACCCATCAAAAAAATCAAAGACCGCAGCTATTCCGATCATGTATGCGGCTAAAATCAAGTTATTGTGGTAAGCAAAGTCTATTCCGAAACAACCGCAAACTAAATTGCCACAAGTCAATGCATTGGGGATGTGTTTTTTCATGTCTCTTGATATTGATCGTTTCCGAAGCTCATAAATTGTCAAGAAGATTACAAGTTTAAAGGTTAATGTTGACTATTATTCAGTTTTTTTAACCAATTCCTTCTCCTATTTTTGCCGATCAACTAGAAATCGATCTGATGAAAATCATTACCTATAATATTAATGGCATTCGTGCCGCCATGAAAAAGGGCTTTGTGGAATGGCTTGCTGCGGAAAATCCAGATGTCATTTGCCTTCAAGAAGTAAAAGCCTTAGAGGAACAAGCTGACTTAGAAGAAATTAAAGCACTGGGCTATCATATCTACTGGCATGCTGCGGAGAAAAAAGGTTATAGCGGGGTTGCCGTTTTTTCAAAAGTAGTGCCTCAATCAGTTAGCGTAGGCATAGGAATTGAAAAATACGACCAAGAAGGACGTTTGCATAAATTTAATTTCGGTGATTTCTCACTCATCAATTCATATTTTCCTTCAGGTTCTTCAGGTGATGAACGCCAAGCATTCAAATACGAATACTTGGATGATTTTTATGCATACATTGAGGAACTGAAAAACACAGAACCCAATTTAGTGATCTGCGGTGATGTGAATATTTGCCATAAAGCAATTGACATCCACAATCCCAAAACAAACAAAAATACCAGCGGATTTTTACCTGAAGAACGAGAGTGGGTGACTAAGTTCCTTGCTAGTGGATTTGTGGATTGCTTCCGACAGTTCGATGAATCACCTGATCACTATTCTTGGTGGAGCTATCGTGGCGGAGCGCGTGCCCGAAATAAAGGCTGGCGTATTGATTATTTCTTTGCTTCCACTAGCCTAACAGACAAGCTTAAAGGTTGTAAAATCATGCCTGAGGTGAAACATTCAGATCATTGTCCTGTTTGTTTGGAGATTGAAGGGAAGCCGTAAAATAATTAAATTACATGAAATATAATTCATATAATTGACAGCAATACCTAAATCTTATATCTTAGTGCTCTGTAAGTAAAAAAGGCCCTGAAACCCAACTTTACTACCATTAAAGTTGAATTATCAGAGCCCAAATAAGGCTTATAATGCTATGACTTTCTTATAGTTTATTCTTATAATTATTGATATAGTTATTACTTTATTTTAGAGGTTATCTGTTCAATTCATCTTTCGGATAACCTCTTTATTATGTTTTTTCTCGATTAATTTAATGATATCGCATTTTACTTATTCTGTTTTATTAGCCTTCTTTTACAAAGGTCTACAATCTCATTCATAAAAAAATCACTATTATTTGGGGTTTTATC
>JBMYQA010000004.1:22584-34042 GCA_049600855.1 Flammeovirgaceae bacterium
ATTTTTAATAAACAAGTTCGAAAATTCATCCCATTAAAAAACCATTTTCATTTGTCAATGAACTTTGCTTGGTTACACAAACCTTATCCATTACTTTCCAGCACAAGGAGTAAAACCCTATTAGTTTGTGGCTTTTCTTTATTCACTTACATTTTTTTATTGATTTATCAACCATTTGGAGCAGCTGAAATTTCAGATGGTCAACCCTTGTTCTTGGCAGGTTTCGGACTGAATGTTTTACTGGCATTGAGTTTTAACTACTTCTTACTTCCTGTGCTATTCAAATCCTTGTTTAATCCCGAAACTTGGCAAATTAAAAAGGAGCTGATATACATCCTGTGGAGTTTTCTTCTAATTTCTACCTTAAACTATGCCTATAATTCCAGTGTAGGTCGAGACATTGCCCCGCAGCATAGTTTGTTGGGCTTTATTGGAATTACCTTTTCTATAGGCGTATTCCCCTTATTGATTCAAATTTATCTTACAGAAAAGTTCTTGTTTAAACAAAATCAACTGGCAGCAGAAAAGCTGAGCCAAAAAAGACCAAAAACGGTAGCATCACCTTCCTCAAAAAAACGATTTTCCATCATTCCTGAAACAGTAAATGCCCCAAGCTTATCCTTAAACCTAGCGTCCTTTTTGTTCGCCACTTCTGATAATAACTACACAACCGTTTTTTATTTAGAAGAGGATCGCGTTCAGCAACAATTGCTTCGCATTTCTTTAAAGAAAGTAGAGCAGCAGCTCAATGAGTTTCCAGAACTCATTCGTTGCCATCGCTCTTATCTTGTAAATAAGTTGCAAATTGAACAAGTGATCGGCAATGCGCGGTCATTAAACCTTCAACTCAAAGCATACCCCCAAACCATCCCTGTTTCGAGGAGTTTCCCCAAAGAAGCACTCGTTTAGGGTCTTTCCCAAACTCACCAATTCCCTCCCATTTACACCATTTTTTTTAGGTAAACAGCCTAATCCAATAGCTTTGTTCACGACTGTCGGAAAACCATCCACGCTTATTATTTTCCATCAATTTACCATTCACTATGCGTATATCTAATTCCGAAAAAAATCGCTTGAAAAAAAAATATGGCCCTTGGGCTGTAGTTACAGGAGCCTCTTCAGGTATTGGCAAAGAACTCGCACAACGGTTAGCAGAAGCGGGCATTAATGTGTTCCTAACTGCTAGAAGGGTCGAATTATTAGAGGAAATCGCGAATGCATTGCAATCAAGCTATCAAGTAGAAACCCAAATTTGTGAAGCAGATATTTCTACGCCTGCTGGTGTACAACTCCTGATTGAGCATACCAATCGCCTTTCAGTAGGCTTATTTGTTGCAGCCGCTGGTTTTGGCACTTCTGGATTATTTTTAGCTTCTAACTTAGAAGATGAACTCAATATGCTGCAAGTAAATTGTGGCGCTTTGCTTAGCCTTACCCATCACTTTAGTCAACGGTTTGCCGAACAAAAAAAGGGAGGAATTATTTTATTAAGCTCCATGGTTGGTTTTCAGGGCGTGCCTTATGCTGCACATTATGCGGCTACCAAAGCTTATGTACAATCCCTTGCAGAAGGCTTGGCCGAAGAACTCAAACGGCATCATGTAGATGTACTCGCAGCAGCACCTGGCCCTGTATTGAGTGGATTTGCTGAACGCGCAAATATGCAAATGGGCATGGCCCTCAAACCCGCTGATATTGGCGTTCCTATTTTAAAAGCATTGGGACGTAAAACAACCGTGTTACCTGGGTTTTTGACTAAGTTTTTAGTGACTTCGCTAAGAACAGTACCAAGATGGGGTAAAGTAAAAATCATGCGTATCGTAATGGGAGGGATGACCAAACATCAAAGAAACCTACAAGTAGAATAAGTACATACTCGTTTACAACAACGTACTTTACCGAAATTTTGTGAATCGTTTCGTTTATCCTATAAGATTCTGAGGATTTATGAAACGATTCATTCTATTTCTATATCGCCGCACACTACTACATTTCCCTACCGTGAACAACAAGAAAGATAAGTTTTGATATTGAACATCTATGGAATTGCCATTTCACGAGTAGATGTATATCTTTAATGGTACATCTTCCATATCATAACATGCAATACTTTGATCAGAACTTTAAGACTCAATTGAGGGATACCATTGCTGAAATTGAGAATAATTCTTTAGTAGAAATCGTCACTGTTGTGAAAGCACGTTCTCACAACTATGCTGATGTGCCTTTATGGTGGGGGGTAATTTGTTGGTTCAGCGCCTTCACCTTTTTTATGTTCCATCATAAGGAATATGGCGATTATACCTTCTACACAGGTACCATCATTGGCTTTATTGTTGGAATGATTTTGCCGCTGAGCATTAAATCATTGATGCGATTATTCATTAGCAAAACGAAGTTGAAAAAGCAGGTGGAACTCAAGGCGAGAGCGATCTTTCAAAAGGCAGGCATTCGCCATACCAAAGATGAAATTGGTGTGCTATTTTACATCTCATTATTTGAGAAAGAGGTATTCATTTTACCTGATCGCGGTGCTGAAAACTCACTACCAGAAGAAGAATGGGAACTGATGCATAAAAAGTTCCAAACTATTTTTGCAGCTCCTAATCCTGCTTCCGCCTTATTGAAAGCACTAAAAAATACAGTTCCTGTGTTTTCGGCCTACATTCCTCCCATAGAGAATGACATCAATGAGTTACCCGATGAAGTTGAAATCAACCTTTAAGCACAATCTGTTATCATGAATAAGCAAAAAACACTTTTCAATTTCATTTTCCTGATTGTAGTAGCGCTGTTCTTAGTTGATGCTTTACCCATTGATGGCCGTCCGGGAGGAGGTTCTTCTTTCAGCAGTGGAGGTAGTAGCTCATCAGGTGGGGGCGGAGATGGCATTCCGATCGAAGCCATTCCTTATGTGGTATTTTTCATTTTAACCGTAAGCTTTACTTCGGCTTCATTTTCTACGCTTCGAGGAAAAGTATTAACCAAAAAGAGTATTGGGAAAGACTTAAAATCGATGTTGTTGGGTGGTGCTGCATATTATGCACAAGTAGCCATGCGTGCTCAAAATGAAACCTTGGGCTTTGGAGCCCGTTTTATTCGAGCCGTTCCGATGTTGGGCATGGGTTTCCCCTTTGGCTTTTTCATCATTGCCATTGTAGGTCCTACGCAGTCAGCAGCCATTATCTACGATATTATTGCAGGAGGTGCTTTAGCGCTGCTCTATTTTATGAATCGCGATAAGTCAGCGGATCAGGATATGGTGACTTCAGGAGCAGATATGGGTATCTCGCCCAAAAGTAGAATGCAAGTAGAAAAAGGAATAGAAAACTTAAAAGACAAAGACCCTGGCTTTTCCAAAGTCTTATTTTTAGACTTTGTCAGCTCTGTCTACCATAAATACTATGCTTTTCAAGGAAAAAAACACCTTAAAGATTTAAAGCCATTTCTTTCGGAAGAAGTAGAAGGAGAGTTGGCTCACGAATTGGAAAAGGGCAATGTTTCACACACTGAAATAGTAATTGGTGCGATGCATGTGATCGATGTGCTCGACTTGCCTAATTTAGATGGCATTGCTGTAGATATTGAAGCGAATTATACCAAAAACTTAGGGAATAAGTCCACCCGATTTATTGTTCAGGAAAGATGGCTATTTAACAGGAACAAACAGGTAGCATCCGTTACTCCAGAAAAGTTGCATCAACTTTCTTGTCCAAATTGTGGCGCGCCTGCCAATTTTACCGATAATGGTCAATGCAATTACTGTAACACTCAGATCAATTTGGGCGAAATGCAGTGGTATGTGAAAAAGCGGGCTGTAATCAGAAGAGAAACCTTCCAAGTAAAAGGCTTAGGCACGTATGCGGAGGAGCGGGGAACGGACTTGCCAACCATTTACCAACCCACAATAGAGAAATGGAAAGCACAATTTGCCTTAAATCATCAGCTTGATAGCTTTGAGCATTATTGGCCTAGCTTTCAGGAAAATGTAGTGCACAAATTCTTCATGGCGATTTACGATGCATGGACACGCCAGCAATGGATGGATGTTCGTCACTTGGTATCCGATCGCTTATTCGAATCCAATAATTTTTGGATAGAAGAATATAAAAAGCAAGGATTGATCAACAAATTAGCAAACATCCAGATTCAGCAAGTTCAATTAGCCCGTATCGATTTAGACCAGTATTACGAATCATTTACCGTTCGCATTTTTGCTTCTAGTTTAGATTATGTCACTGATGCGAATGGAAAACTCATTGGAGGATCAAATAAAAAACCAAGGCGATTCAGCGAATATTGGACATTTATTAGAAGAACTGGTGTAGAAAAGCCCGAATCGGAATATGACTTAACTTCTTGCCCTAGCTGTGGCGCAAGTACCGATAAAATGGGACAAGCTGCTGAATGTGGCTATTGTGGATCGAAAATTAGTACAGGTGAATTTTATTGGGTATTGGCGATTATTACCCAAGACGAAGTTTATCGCGGATAATCTTATAAGTTAAGCAGGTAAGCATCGTTATTATGATCAGCTGCTTATTTCATACAAAAGGGGCTGTCTTAATTGATAAGACAGCCCCTTTTATCCTGCTTTTAAACCTTAATCATATCGCTTAATTTCTCCTGTTTTTACTCTTCTGAAGTAATCTTGTAAGTCTCGCTTAATTTCAGGTGCTAAAAAGTACAAGCCTAAAATATTAGGGAAACACATGGCAAAAATCATGGCATCACCAAAATCAAATACAGAGCCAAGGCTAAGTCCTGATCCAATCACAACAAATGTGCAAAACAGTACTTTATAAGCAATATCAGCACCTTTGCTTTCACCGAACAGATAGGTCCACGCTTTTAACCCGTAGTATGACCAAGAAATCATGGTAGATAAAGCAAATAAAATTACCGCAATAGATAATACTACTGGGAACCAAGAAATTACTTGTTCAAAAGCAGAAGAGGTAAGGGCAATTCCACCAGCATCAGAACTGAAAGCAGCTTCAGCACCTTGACCGCCATAATTTGTTACTACAATTACTAGAGCCGTCATGGTACAAATGACCACCGTATCGATAAAAGGTTCTAATAAGGCTACAATACCCTCGCTAACAGGCTCATCAGTTTTAGCCGCAGAGTGCGCAATTGAGGCCGAACCAATACCAGCTTCATTAGAGAATGCGGCTCTTCTAAACCCTTGAATGAGTACTCCAATAAAACCTCCGTACAACGCTTTAGCTGAAAAAGCTCCACCAACAATTTGCCCAAAAGCACCAGGAATTTCTGAAATATTACCAAAGATGACAATTAAGGCTGCTGCCACATAAATTCCTACCATGAATGGGACAATTTTATCAGTCACTTTTGCAATACTCTTAATCCCACCGATAATAATTATCGCAACAACTACTGCCATTACAACTCCAAAAATCCAACCACTGCCATATAAAAAGCTTTCTTTCCCACCAGTTACATCAATAAACTGCTGTGTGGCTTGGTTCACTTGCACCATATTTCCTCCACCAAATGAGCCTCCAATACACGCGACTGCAAAAATGGCCGCTAATACTTTTCCTATTCCTTTCTTTCCTTGAGCGGCAAGTCCTTTACTCAAGTAGTACATAGGCCCACCAGAAACCGTCCCATCGGCATATACATTTCGGTATTTTACCCCTAAAGTACACTCCACAAATTTGGAAGACATCCCGAACAAACCTGCGATAATCATCCAAAAAGTAGCGCCAGGTCCACCTAGCGATACGGCAATGGCTACACCAGCAATGTTACCCACACCTACTGTACCAGAAAGTGCCGCAGTTAATGCTTGGAAGTGCGATACCTCCCCACTGTCATTCGGATCATCGAACTTTCCACGAACCACATCCAATGCATGTTTGAACCCACTGATGTTGACAAACTTCATAAATATGGTAAAAAAGATCGCACCAACAATTAACCAGATTAATACGAAAGGCACTCGCGCAGTTTCAAAGTCATTGGTAAGTACATTGCCTTTATAACGATCTCCTACATCAATGGTAATGCTGTCATCTTGAGGTTTAAACTTACGATCAAGTGTAAAACTGTAAAATACAACTGACATAATGCTGTTTGTAACAGGAGCAAAACCAGCATTAATTTTTTCATCGAGGGTAAACGCTTTTACTGTAATACGTACTGTTTGCGTGTTACAATTACCATCCAAACAGGACTCATAAGTGAGTGAATCTGCTCCTGTGAAACCAGCATTTGGTTTATAGGATATTGAACCATCAGGCTTCAAGTCTACTGTTCCTCCTTTTGGCTGCTCCAAAAGCTTGGCCGAAGCATCTTGGGCAAAGGATTGATTAATGCCCAAAAATAATAGGCAACATAAGATGGTAATAATTCTTTTCATAAGGACTGATTTTTTGTACAAGACAAGTAAAAATCCAATATTGGCAATTTATCTAGGATAGCTATAATTTTTTGGATTTGCGATTTTATAGAATCATTCCCTAAAAATCCACGAAATCAAGTTTTTTCTCATAAAAAGCGGGTTAAATGCTCAAAAATTCATTTTTAATAGCTTTATTTTATCCAACAAAATATGATTTACGTTATATGATTTTAATCTCTTTCTGCCTCTTTTCTTACATTGAATAAGTGTATGCCACAAAAAAATACAAAAACCGTTTTCATACAAACGCTATCCAATCTTACTAAATTTATTCATATTTATCTCTTAGAATAATCATATAAATTACTGTAACCCTGAATATGTCTCCCTTTTGTCCCCCTAGTTATCCATTGAAGCGCTTGCATTAAGTTATATTTACAGTTACTAAATTGTTAAAACCGATCATTATTACACTATTTTAAAAGATATTGTTAATGCATATGCAACAACATTAACATTTTACTAGGTAAACTCACCAACCTAATCGCCACAAAGTAACTAACGACTATCAGTTGAATGGATTTCTGGCAACTGCTTTTACAAAAGCATGCGTCATATTCGGTTATAATAATTAGTATATGAGAGGTATGGGTAAGTTCACTACATGTTGCTTCATGTTTTTGGGATTGGTTATTCAAACTAGTTTTGCACAACACATTACTGGTTTGCCACCAATTCGTAATATTAGTGCCAAAGAATACAATTCGTTTCCTCAAAACTTTGGCGCTACTCAACACCCGAATGGTTTAATGTATATTGCCAATACGTACAACATTGTGGAATATGATGGGGTAAATTGGCGTAAAATCCCTGAAGAAGGTCGCTTGCTTTCGCGCTCGATCATGAGCAATAATTCAGGAGAAATTTATGTGGGTAGCATCAAAAACTTTGGACGGCTACAAGCCGATAGCACCCATAATTTCCAATTTGTTTCTTTGGCACATCACATCCCTGAAAACCTAAGAAACTATACCTATGTAAACTATATTTATGAAACTCAAGATGGCATCTACTTTATCGCCAACGAAATTATTTTTCAGTTTGTAAATAATGAGTTTATTCGGGCTATTAAACCCCAAGGACAATTTAATGGCGCACAAATTTGGAATGATCATATCTACCTCATTGATACAGCACAAGGCTTAGTACAAATTGTAGGAGGACAGCTTCAGGCGCTTTCAGGGAGTTCGGTTTTAAAAGAAGCTCACATTTTTAGCATATTCAGTAATGCTAATAACCAACTTGAGCTCATTACCTCAAAAGGAAGCTTTATCCAACAAAAATTGAGTGATGGAAAATACACTTATCAGTTGGCTCAGCGTTCAAAACTCAACCAAACGCTAACGGCTCATACCGTATCTGCTGTCATTCCGCTACATGATGGAAGCTTGGCTATTGGAACGAGTGATGCTGGGGTGATTATTTTTAAAGCGAGTGGGCAAAGCTATCAACTCGATAAACGTAATGGCTTGTGCAATAACAATGTGCTCAACCTCTTTCTAAGTAAAGAAAATTTACTGTGGGCCATGACAGGTGAAGGTCTTGCCCTTATCAATTATCATACTCCATTGCGTTTTATTGATGATCGTTTAGGTTATGAAGGCAGAAATTACGTTGCCACTACGTATCGTAACACGCTCTATACAAGTGGGTCCACTGGCACCTACAAACTAGAAAACGATCAGACATTCACTAGAATACCTAATACTCATCCAGCTTTTTTCTTAGAAGAGATCGATGGTAAATTATATACCGCAACACGTAAAAATATTGCACTCATCCATCCGAATGGTTCAGTCAAGCAAATTTATAATGGAAAGGCTTGGGTAATTCGCAAACTAACGCATTATCCAAATAAAGCCATTGCAGGAATAGATGATGGGCTATTAGTGTTTAATCAAACTCCGAATGGTTTACAGTTTTCCCATAAAATAGACGGTTTTCACGATCATAGCCGCTGGGTACATGAAGATGATGAAGGAAATATCTGGGTAGCCTTTCAATCGAGGCATGTATCTAAAATT
Organism: Flammeovirgaceae bacterium; assembly: GCA_049600855.1. Taxonomy (GTDB): domain Bacteria; phylum Bacteroidota; class Bacteroidia; order Cytophagales; family Flammeovirgaceae; genus JBMYQA01. Next base: position 31,042 of record JBMYQA010000004.1, read on the forward strand.
CGGTTAAATCAGGAGATGACCGAAATTACAGAACAACGGGTTTATACCCATCAAGAGGGCTTACCCAAGCAAAAGAACTACATTGTTTACAAGTTAAAAACAACTGATGAAAAGCATAAAATTGTAGTCACTACTGAAGAAGGAATTTATGAGTATCAAGCTGATGCTGATCACTTTGTAGTAGATCACTCATTTGATTCAATTAATGGAAAAGGCTTTGTCCATCCAATTTCACAAGGTGCTGACGGGCGAATTTATTGGCAAAAAAATGGGGAGAAAGGAATTTTATACCCGACTAAACAGGGAATTTATACCTTATACAAACGTCCTTTTTTGGGGCTAAAAGATCAGTGGGTGGAATGGATGCACGAAATTGATGAAAATCGTGTACTGCTCAGTGTTGGCACTGGCTTAGTCATGTACGATCGACAGTTAGATCAGCAAGAAAAGCAGGAGGTAGAACTAAAGTTTCGACAATTCTTTGTGAAAGAATCACTCGTTTACAATGGAGCGACTTCACATCAAACCTTGGGAAGTTTACAAATTCCCTACGATAAAAATACCGTTCGATTTGGCTTTGCCGCCCAATCATTCCAGCAGGCTGATCAAACGCAATACCGCTATCAACTCATTGGCTTTGATGAAACTTGGAGTGCTTGGACTACCAAAACAGAAAAAGAGTATACAAACCTATCCGAAGGAAAATATACGTTTTGCGTGATGGCAAAAAATCATTTTGGCGATGAGAGTAAAGTCATCAGTTATACTTTTCAGGTATTGCCTCCTTGGTACTTAACAAGGCTGGCCTTTCTGGTTTACATTGCCTTGGGCATTGGGTTTATGTGGTTGATACTTTGGTTAAATTCTATCCGAATGATTCATCAAAAACAAAAACTAGAACGCATCATTCGAGCGCATACCGAAGAGATTCGGCAACAGAAAGAAGAACTTGAAGTCCAATCGGAGGAAATTATGGGGCAGGCCGAACACCTACAAATGGCAAATGAGCAGCTCATCAAGTTGGATAAATTTAAGCAACACATGACCAGCATGATTGTTCACGATCTCAAAAATCCACTTGGTGCCATCATTAGCATTTCCCCAGAAGGCTCGCGCATTAATGCTGAAGCCAAGCAAATGCTTACCTTAGTGAGTAATATCTTAGATGTAAACAAGTTTGAGAACACAGAAGTACAGCTCAACCTAAATAATTATACGCTTTGCGAAATTGGTCGGGCAGCTATGACTCAAGTAGATTTATTAATTGCCGAAAAACAAATCAAGCTAGACGTTCAAGTTCCGCAAAACCAATGGGTACATGCCGATGCTGAACTTATGGCACGCGTGATGGTAAATCTCTTCACCAATGCCATCAAATATACCCCCAATAATGGCACCATCACCCTCACTTCCTCGGTGGTTAATGACCAATGGATTCGTTTTGGCATCCATGATAACGGACAAGGGATTCCTGCTGAACGCTTACCGTATATTTTTGATTTATATGGGCAGATTGATGCCAAAAACTCAGGCACAACACGCTCAACAGGCTTGGGCCTCACGTTTTGTAAAATGGTGATAGAGGCGCATGGAGGTCAAATTGATGTCGAATCGGTACTTCATGAGGGAAGTTCTTTTTACTTTACCATTCCAACAGGAAGTCCCCGAACCAATGACGAGCAAGGTACTTGTTTAGAACGTATTCCTACGCCAAAATACCTGCCCATTGAATTGACTGAAAAAGATTTTGACATTATTGAGCCATTTTTAGCACGATTACGCGCACTAAAAGTGTATCAAGCATCGGCTATTCGGAAAACACTGCGCGAGATTGAATCGGAACACGTCACAATTGTAGATTGGAAAGAAGCCGTACTAAAAGCCGCCATTACAGGTAATACCGAATCTTATTTGGAACTTGTAAACCTAAAAAAAGACAAAAAGCTTGAATTAGGCACTCCTAACCTCAATTAAAGTACTTCCATTTCGTTCTTTTTCTAATTTCAACTACCTTTGCGGGTCTGTTAATTAGGTTTTAAGTGTAGAGGAAAGCGATGAAAAAAGTAGCATTTTATACATTAGGCTGCAAGCTAAATTATTCTGAAACATCTACCATTGGAAGGATGTTTGAGCAGAAGGGTTATCAAAAAGTAGATTTTACAGACAAACCTGAAATCTTCATTATCAACACCTGCTCAGTTACGGAGAATGCGGATAAAAAATGTAAAAAGATTGTTCGCGAGGCGAAAAAAATTTCGCCCGATTCGTATGTTACCATCATTGGCTGCTATGCCCAGCTGAAACCTAAGGAAATTTCTGAAATTGAAGGCGTAGATGCGGTACTTGGCGCAGCCGAAAAATTCCGTTTACTTGAATTACTGGATGGTTTTGTAAAGACGGATACGCCTCAAGTATTGGCTTCTGAAATTACAGAAGCGAAAGCATTCAATAGCTCCTACTCCATGAACGACCGCACACGAACCTTCTTAAAAGTTCAAGATGGTTGTAATTATAATTGTGCTTTCTGTACCATTCCATTGGCGCGAGGAAAAAGCCGAAGTGCGCCCATTGCTGATATTTTGAAAAATGCCCATGAAATTGCCCAAACAGAAGTGAAAGAGGTGGTACTCACAGGCGTAAATATTGGTGATTATGGCATTATCGAAGGCAGAAGAAATGTGCGCTTTTTGGAATTAATTCAGGAACTCGACCAAGTGGAAGGTATTGAGCGATTCCGTATTTCCTCTATAGAGCCCAATTTATTGAGTAACGAAATCATTGAGTTTGTGGCAAACTCTCAACGTTTTGTGCCACACTTTCATATTCCATTGCAATCTGGCTCCAACAAAATTTTAAAAGCCATGCGTAGGCGTTACGAACGCGAGTTGTATGCTGAGCGTGTCGCTAAAATTAAAGCGCTCATGCCGCATTGTTGCATTGGCGTTGATGTTATTACTGGATTTCCAGGTGAAACCGAAGAAGATTTCTTAGATACCTATAA
>JBMYQA010000004.1:34052-52139 GCA_049600855.1 Flammeovirgaceae bacterium
AATTTCCTCAATGAGTTAGACATTTCTTATTTACACGTATTCACGTATTCGGAGCGCGCCAATACTGCTGCCATTGAAATGGAGCATCCCGTTCCGATGAAGGAACGAAATAGACGATCTAAAATGCTTCGTACCTTGTCACATAAAAAGCGTAGGGCATTTTATGAGGAAAGTTTGGGAAAACACGCCACCGTATTATTTGAAGCAGATGTACAAGATGGCTTCATGGAAGGGTTTACTGAAAACTACGTACGAGTAGTCGCCAAGTATGATCCACTGCTCGTGAATGAACTCAAGCAGGTTCAGCTCATCAACATCAACGATAAAGGCTTAGTAGAAGTGGAAGAACCTGAGTTGGTGTATGAAATGCATTAACGCTACGTGTTTTTTTAACTCGTTCAGGCATGTAGTGCTGCTTGAACGAGTTATATAAAGCTTACCCTTTTCGAGGATGCCAAGGAATTTCCTCCGCATCTAATTCTTGAGTCATTTTGCGGGAAAGTACAAACAAGTAATCAGAAAGGCGATTGAGGTATTTGATGACTAAATCAGGCACAAATTCTCCCGTTTCTCGCATGGCAATGGCTAAACGTTCAGCTCTGCGACAAACCGTGCGGGTAATGTGGCAAAATGAAACAGACTGATTTCCTCCAGGTAATACAAAAAAGCGCATTTCAGGCAAGCTTTCATCCATTTTATCCATCTCTGTTTCTAACAAACGAATATCTTCATCCAATAAGTCAGGCTTCTTCAATTTAGGTTTGTCAGGATCAGCAGCTAATGCAGCGCCAACAGTGAATAAGCGATCTTGAATTTCATTGAATAATGCTGCACGCTTTTGATTTACCTCCTGATCGCGCACTAATCCAATCCATGAATTGAGCTCATCTACAGTACCATAGGCATCAATCCGAATATGTGCTTTCGATACGCGCTTACCTCCAAATAAGGACGTTTCGCCCATATCACCTGTTTTGGTATATACTTTCATTGTTTATTGATTTTTGATCAAAGGTAATGGCTTTTCAGTAAACTTGGCTAAGAGCTTGTTTGGAAATCTATGCTTGATTTTTTTAGGCGACTTTTTTTACATCGAAGTTGTCTAATATGAATTGTTTTATGCAAAAAAGCAGTTAACGTTAGACAACTTCATCATCAGTGTATACCGAAACAAACAAATGTATGACGAATCTCCATGCTTATCTTCGAATCACTTTCTCCTTTTTATTCGCCTGTTGTGTTGGTAAATTATGTGGGCAAAGCGCTTCGGAAACACACCAACCCATCAAAAACTTTGAACACCTGTGGAAAACCTTCGATGAGCGATATGCCAACTTTCAACTAAAGCAAATAAATTGGCAAAAAATCTATGAGCAATACCGGCCAATGGTGCATGAACAAACGACTAATCAAGAACTGTTTGAGATTTGCTGCAAGATGTTACAAGCGTTACATGATGGCCATGTCACACTTCAAACTGATTTTGATGGAGAGGAAAAATTTTGTGGACCGCCTTACACGTTCAAGCTCGAAGATGAATTTCCGAGCAAAAAAGATCAAGACAACTTGACTCAAGTAATACTGACTGAACTCCAAAAACAGGGATTTTCCAAGCCAATACCCATACCGCTCAATGATGAAATTCACGTTCAGTACGCAGTATCTGAGCGATATGGCTACTTCAGAATCGATGATATGGAAGGCTTTTTTCCAGGCTTATTAAATCGAGCGCTTGATCAAAGCATGCAAGCATTTGAAGGTAAACAAGGGCTTATTATTGATTTGCGATTTAATGGTGGAGGTTGGGATTTCATCTCTTACCAAATTGCAGGAAGATTTACGCAAGAGCAGATCGTTGGGCATTACAAGCAAACTCGAAAAAAAGGGACGAATACATTCAAAAAAATGAAAACGTGGTGGTTAAAGCCCAAAGGTGATATCCAATTTACTAGCCCTGTAGTGGTATTAACTAGCGATTTTACAGCTAGTGCTGCAGAGGTTTTTCTGCTTGCGATGAAACAACTCCCGCAAGTGCTACTCGTTGGAGATACTACAGAAGGCATCTTTTCTGATATGTATGAATTTCGGCTTCCCAACGGTTGGCGAGCCTCACTCTCGCACCAACAGTTTTTTTCTGCCAATATGGTAAATTACGAAGGCAAAGGAATCAAGCCTGACTATCCAGTGATCAATACCAAACAGGATTTACAAAGTCAACATGACCCTGTCATTCAAAAAGCCATCGCAGTATTGAATGAAAAAGCAGAAAAATAGTTCAACTAACTGCTTGTCACAAGCGCTACAACGAACTTGTGACAAGCCAAGTGCTTATTTGGTGTAAAACTCCTTCGCATTTAAGGTTGGATACACCTTTTTAGGCTGCAAACTTTTTTCATACTTTAACAAGCTCGCTTCAATGAAGTGATCAAGTTTTTGATTCATGTCTTGCAAATAGTCAATTTCAAATGCTTCTGCATCTTGTTGAGCAATTAACGCATCTATTTTCCCAATCAATCGCTGATCTTCCTGACGAATGGGTCGCAAATACACGTGTGTTTGAATTGCTCCAATACGAGGTCTTGCTTCAATGAAATAGGTTTTATCAGCTTCTAATTCGGCAGGTAAAAAATGGCGATTTTCTCCTTTGGCCCAAAAGAGGTGTTTGCCTGGCTCACATTCGATTCGGATGTACTTACGCGCATTAAACTTTCCTACATACTGGTCGTTATGGAAAAGTCGAAAATTAAATAACGCGCCCGCATGCGACACTCGGGTGATGTAAACAACAGCTTTTCCTTTAGCAGGGCCTTTAACATCTTGTGCAATTCCTTTTACATTCCACAAAGCAAGTAGAACGAATAACAGCATTAATTTCTTTTTCATTTGGCAATTTTTTTAATGGTTAAAACGCTGTACAATGAATTAGTAAGTAGGAGTCAGAGTAATGTTGTATTAGTACGATGAATAGGTTGCTATGAATACTCCTATTCTAACGAAAACGCTGCAAGGGAAGCAAAATCAAATCTGATGGTAGGTAGAAAGTGCAAGGGTTCAACTAAAACTAGCGCAAGCGCTTTTCAATTTAATGAATGAATCTGTCAAATAAACTCAACCAATATTCAGGGATTCTAGTTAAGTAAATTAGATGCGATAAAGTTAATTTTGCTAAAAAAATAACCACATATTTATTTTTTTAAATATTAAATTTACTATTTTTGAGCATTAGTATTTATCACAAATGGTTTGTTATCGGAAAAATCACTAGATTTTTTCGGTTGTTGAATCATCAAAAAGTGCAGAATCCTTTACAGCTTTAAACTTTTTGATGATTCAAGAGATGGAAAAAGAGGTGACATTTTTGCATAAGAAATCATTCGTGATAAACACTATTAAATAAATCTTGCATTTGTTAATCATTCTTTTCATTGAAAGAAATAAATCCACAAAAAAATGCCTAAATTTTCTTCAACTTAAGTACTCCGTAAATCCTTTATGGACTAAATATGGAACTTAGCTGATGAAATTACTGAAAGCATTCACATTTTATAATTAGGACTCATGGCAGACAAAGAAAGAAAAGAGAAATTGAAATCGTTGGAATTAACGATTCAAAAACTAGAAAAAACATATGGTAAAGGAACAGTCATGAAATTGACTGATGATGCAGCAGTAGATATTCCAAGCATCTCCACAGGTTCCTTAGGACTCGACATTGCATTAGGTGTAGGTGGTTTTCCTAAAGGTAGAATCATCGAAATTTACGGACCAGAATCTTCTGGTAAAACTACATTAGCCATGCACAGTGTAGCTGAAGCACAAAAACAAGGAGGTATTGCTGCTTTTGTGGATGCTGAACATGCATTTGATCGAATTTATGCTGAAAAATTAGGCATTGACTTAGAAAATTTATTGGTATCACAACCTGATCACGGTGAACAAGCTTTAGAAATTGCAGAGCATTTAGTGCGTTCTAATGCCATTGATATTTTGGTCATTGACTCCGTAGCGGCCTTAGTTCCGAAAGCCGAATTAGAAGGCGATATGGGAGATAGCAAAATGGGGCTTCAAGCGCGATTAATGTCTCAAGCACTACGAAAACTGACTGGTGCCATTAATAAATCAAACTGCTGCTGCATTTTCATTAACCAGTTGAGAGAGAAAATTGGGGTAATGTTTGGCAACCCTGAAACGACTACAGGTGGTAATGCCTTGAAATATTATGCTTCTGTTCGATTAGACATCAGACGTATTGGTGCCATTAAAGAAAGTGCCGACAAAGTAGTAGGTAACCGAACCCGTGTAAAAGTTCAGAAGAATAAAGTAGCACCTCCATTCAAACAAGTTGAGTTTGATATTCTTTATGGCGAAGGGATTTCACGAGCAGGTGAAGTACTCGATATGGCTGTAGATTTAGATGTAGTGAAAAAAGCAGGTTCTTGGTTTTCCTATAAAGATTCCAAACTAGGTCAAGGTCGGGAGACTGTTAAACAGCTCATTCGCGACAACCCTGAATTAATGGAAGAGCTTGAGAAAAAAATATTGGCACACATCAATGGTGAGCCAGAGCCAGTAGAACCGATTAATGGTAAGAAAAAGGAAAAAGCTGAAGCTTAAAATAAATCATAACCTCAATGAAAGCACCTCTATTTTTTCATAAGATAGAGGTGCTTTTCTTTAGTATACTTTAAACATTTATTGCGGAAAAGTACAATTTTAACACAATTAGTTTATAGAGTAACAATTCCATACAAAATGATGATTTCTATCCATTGCGCATGAGAAATTATCGCATTAACGTTCTTTCTAAATAAGACAACCCACTGTATTATCAACAGGATAATAATAAGATACTACTTCACAGATCTATACAAATGAACTGATTTACAAGTGTTTATTAAAAGCTACAAGAACGAGTTATAGGATTTTACAAGGAATTGATATTAGTTTTATTAGTATTTATTAACATGTGAGAAAAATCCATTTAAAAAGACTTTTTTCTTTCAACTTATTCTATACATTTGCCAGCATTAAACACAAACAAATAATTATTTCATGAAAAAATTACATCGATTATTCATTGTATTGGCTTTGGTTTTTACTGGTACATTAGCAAAGGCACAAAAAACAGTAATTAAAGCAAACTTATTGAGCCCTGTTGTAAGTACAGGATCATTTTTTGTAGAACACGCTATTTCGGAAACGTCTAGTTTACAATTAGGCGGATTCTACACAGGTGCTAGTGTTGGTGATACCAAATTTAGAGGTTTCGGTATTACTCCAGAATTCAGGTATTACCTGTCTGATAGAGAAGCACCAGCAGGTTTCTACCTCGGCCCATTCTTACGTTACCAAAACTTCACCCTCACTTATGACTCTGATGATTCAGAAGCTGATTTAACAACTTTTGGTGGTGGTGTACTTGTAGGTAACCAATGGATTTTTAAAGAAAGAATCGCTTTGGATATTTTTGCAGGTCCTAGCTATAACGCAGGAAGCCTTGAAGCAAAAGATGGCGCAAACGAAGACAATTTTGAAACAGGAACATTTGATGGTTTCGGTTTTCGATTTGGCGTTGCTTTAGGTATTGCATTTTAAGCATCTAAGCAATTTTAGATATTCAGTTGATAGCTACTTGAGGGAACTCAAGTAGCTTTTTTTATGCACTTTATCAGATTTAGCAGTTCTTCGCCCACGCCCAATATGAACTACAATAGTTGCTAGGCGCTCCCTTATTCTTCCAAGCCCAACGCTAACTTTTCTCTGGAAGGAGATATGTCTGAAACGTTTTTTTTCACCGTCTCAACAGACTTAATTTTTCCGACTAAGTAGATCGCCAATAAGGTAAAAAATACGGCTAAATACCCTACATAATGGTAGTTTTCTAAAGGCCCATTTTCAGGTGCAACAACAATTAGTCCTGCAATAATGGATGAAACTCCAGCCGCACCATTTTTGAGCGATGAATCAATGCTCATATAACTTCCCCTGTTTTGTGGTTTAGTCACTGATGTGGAAATAGCCACAGCAGGAACCATTCTACCACTAACCGCTAAGAAGAATAATGCTGTTATCGTTAATCCAATGCCTACTCCAACATGGCCTATATTGGTCAGCAAAATGAGTGGGGCAATAGAGATAATAGCCATCACCGTGAATACATAAGATTTCCCCCTGCGATCAGCCCATTTTCCTACAAACGGATTACTAACAATCGTGACAAGACCGCCAATTAAGTATACAAATACAATCTGCTCGCGTTCAAACCCTACATTATGTACCAAATAAGGCGTGATAAACGGAATCATAGTAAACTGCCCGAAGATGAGTAGCGTAGTAAAAGCCAACGACTTGAGTTGATTGCCATTGGTTGGGAGTTGACGAAAAAAGCCTAAAATATCAGGTTTTTCCGCAGGGTTATCTAAATGCTTTCTCACTGGAGGAATAAATTTAGCAACTAAAAAGGTAAGTCCCCCACTAAGTACACCCAGAAACCAGAAAGGTGCATTCCATCCAAAATTAAACGCAAGAGATAATCCTACCGGCAAACCTAAAGCAGAAGCTGCTGAGAATGCCATCATAACAATACCTAATGCCATTGCCCTTCGCTGATAAGGAATTAAATCTCCTACAATGGATAATGTAATGGAACTAATGACAGCTCCAAACATTCCCGTGAATATTCGGGCGCCTAACAGCAGTTCGTAATTAGGGGCAATTGCACAAATCAACGTACCAAGTGTAAATCCGATGTAGAACAATAAAAACACCTTCTTTCGATCAAATTTATCCAGATAGAAAGCCCCTAAAAAACCTGAAACGCCAGCACTCAAGGTATAAGCAGCCACTACAAAGCTGAATTGTTGTGCATTAATACTGAGCTCATCCATCAACATCTCGCCAAGTGGCATAATAATCATGAAGTCCATGATGTGGGTAAATTGGGCTGCTGCGAGTATAAAAAGTATAAATTTTTCTTTGTTCATGAGTTTAGATTGACATACACTAACTAATCGCTAATGTGGATTGTATTTCTAGTGAAAGTACACTTTCGTGTATTGTTATTTAAACAACTTTTGTTTAAACAAATATCTGTATAAAAAAAAGGCCAACTAGCCTGCTCTCAATTTGTCCAATAAGTCACTTAAAAGCTCCGCTTCTTCAGGACTTAGTGATTGATACTGTTTACGGCCTTTCTCCATAACTGGATCAATTTCCCGCAATAATTGTTTCCCTTGTTCTGTAATGTAAACATCCACTTTTCTACGATTATGCTCACAAATACAGCGATCTACCAAGCCTTTGCTTTTCAAACGATCTAAGAGTCGCGTAACATCCGACATCTTCTCAATCATTACTTCTGTGATTTCGCTAGGATTACAAGGGTTTGGGCATTTACCATTTAGGATGCGTAGTACATTGTATTGCGCGTGCGTAATGCCAAAAGGTTTTAATGTGGCTTGAACTTTCCGTTTTAGCCAGCCAGAGGTATAAAGAATATTAATGGCCATTTTTTGGTGGCTATTAACGAACTTTTTCTGTTTGATTTCCTCTGCTAACATAATTGTAAGTACTTTATTTGTTTGAACAAAAGTATGATTAAAAAATAATACTTGCAATGCACAAGTATATTTAGGACCATTTTAACAGGTTAACTTCATCTGAAACAAGATAGTTCCAAAAATCAACACTATTTTTATTTATAGGTACTGGTTTAAGAGAGAAATGAAGTTAGATGTGATTCAGTGCCTACACTAAAGTGTAAGTTAATGACAAACATCAATTCTTACTCCTTTGCTAATTTCATGCAACTGTTTCCAAATGGGTTGATCTTTACTTTGCGAAGATACCAATGCTAACCAATAAAAATCATCACATTCTTTAGTTAAACCTTTAATCTCCAATTGTAGCGTCACAGGTTTAGCATTGGTAAAAGCATCTACAAAAACAACATCTGCAAAATAATCGAAATCACCCTTGCCTTTCTGAACTTTCACTTTAATCTGCGTAAGATCAATGGTAATTTTTCGTGATTCAGCAACGGTTTTTCCCAACCCTGTAAAATATTCCGTCAAGAATTCTTTTATGCCTTTTTTATTGAAAAAACGTTCAGAAATGGGTTCTTGACCCTGCTCATTTCGCATCGCAATGGCAAAGGCATACGAAAAATAACTGGCAGAAAGCGTATCGAACATCCCTGGAGAGAATCGCAATTCTTCGAAACCTTTATACGTTAAATTAGGGGCAAAATCTAAGGGAAAGGGAATGTACTCATAACGCCAATCAGCTGGACTTTTTAAGATTTTGGGTAGTTGCTTTTTTGCCTCTTGCCCATAACTGGAAATAGTTATACCTAAAAATAGGAATAACCATCCTAAACTCAATTTAATACGCATTACGATTGGTTTTTAGAATTAAAAATGTGCTGTAAAGATAGCCGCATTCCCAACGTTCAACAGTTGATTGATTAATTTTTCACAATTTTATAACAATGTATTTATGCTGATATAGCTTATTGAGTACAGAATTGTACTATTTTTAGGCTTCCACACCTTCAAGTTGTTATGCTTCCTTCTTAATGTAGCCTTAAACAGACCTAGAGCTTGACGATATCCCGCTTCATACAAACGTTAAAGCTTCGAAATTTTGAAGCTGTTTGGCCTTATTTTCGTAAGAGTCGATAGAATCCACTAACTTTACACACGGATACACCAGAAATCAATTGATATGATTATTAATCCCACTTTATTTGAAGAAGCAAACATCGCTCGTTTGCGAAAAGAATTTGATGAAGCACTCCCCTATCGTCATTTAGTCATCGATAATTTTTTAACGGAAGAAATCGCGACTTCGCTAAATAAAAACTTTCCTACGGTAGAAGATCTGAAAACGCATTGGAAAAGTCTTAATGAGAAAAAATCGGAGGGGTCGGATTTTGAACAGTTTCATCCTTCTTTTCAGTCCCTTAAAAAAGAGTTGTTTAGCAAAACAACCTATGATTGGATTACGCAAGTAACGGGCATTGAAGAGGTGTTCATTACAGATGATTCCATGGGTGCTGGACTGCATCAAGGAGTAGATGGGAGTTTTCTTGATATCCACATTGATTTTAATATCCATCACATCAAAAATGTGCATCGCAGACTCAACCTGCTGATTTATTTGGAGCAAGATTGGAAACCAGAATATGGTGGGCAATTGGAATTGTGGGACGCTGACATGACCAACTGTGATAAACTCGTAGAGCCTAACTTCAATAGAGCGGTGATGTTTGAAACGAGTGAAATTTCTTATCACGGATACGGTAAGACTTCTCTACCTCCAACTAAAACCAGAAAATCGTTTTTTGCCTATTTCTACACGAATGAGCGTGAAGATGCAGTAGGTTATCACGATACCATTTTCAAAGCTCGACCTGAAGAAGGCTTGTTGAAAAAGGTAAAAACAGATGTAAAGGAAACACTCAAAAACACCGCAAAGTCTACCCTGAAAAAAATTGGGATTAAGTTTTAAGGATTAGCAAAACAGTATGTTTAGTACAACAGAGATCACCTCTCACGAAATCAGTAGCGATAATGTGATTCATCAACGGCTGCTTTACGCTTATGTTAAGGCAGCAGAGATGATATCAGGAAATGTGTTAGAACTTGGATGTGGAGCTGGACGAGGTATGGAACTCATCGCTCAGGCCGCTGATAATTATACGGGTATTGATAAAAATAGTAAGTTATTGGCTTCTCATCAAAAGCAATACCCCAACTTTACCTTCTTAGAGCAAAACATTCCTCCTTTTAGAGGCATTGAAGACAATACTTTTGATTTTGTCATTACATTTCAAGTAATTGAACACATTGAAGATGATGGACTTTTTGTCAAAGAAATTCATCGTGTGTTAAAACCAGGAGGCAAAGCCATCATTACGACTCCTAATATTGAGCTGTCGCTTACGCGAAACCCTTGGCATGTACGGGAATATACCGCTAAGCAACTTCATACTTTATTGGCGAAGTATTTTGAGCAAGTCGCGTTGTATGGCATTTTTGGTAACAATGCCGTCAATGAATATTATGAACGAAATCGGGCTTCTGTTCAAAAAATTACCCGTTTCGATATCTTCAATCTCCAATATCGATTACCTCGAAGGTTATTACAAGTTCCTTACGACATCTTAAATCGCATGAATCGAAAGAAATTGCAAAAGGTTGGTAGCGATTTGGTGAGCCAAGTAACCGTTGACGATTACAATATGAATGAACAAGCAGAACAAGGCTTTGATTTCTTCGCAGTCGTCACAAAATAAGCTTCTTTACGGATACGGACAGAGTAGCGCTCTGTCCTTTCCTAACTTCCAAAAGCTCATTCCTTAATATTGAGCCAACTATTACGCAAATTTTGTTGCCTTAAGCTTAAGTTACGCATGGGCACCAATAAATGCCGCTCTGTGACTTCTTTGCCAATCAAACGCGCTTTCAATACCTTTTTCCGCAAAGCTCCTTTTCTATTTCTGCGTAGCACCTGTACGCGAAATAGTTTTCCTGGATCTGCATGATCTCGAAAACGCAACAACACAGCAGTAGCTTTCTCCATATTGGTAATCTTCTCCTTATTGATCGCTACAATTACATCCCCAACTTTATAGCCCAATCGTCTGCCAAAACGATCCATGCCATCTGTTTCCGTAACAACGAGTTCTTGTTCTTTATTAAATCCTAAGCCCACATTCCCGAGTGTAATCCTCCGCTGTTTTTGCATTGGAATGTATTGATAGCCTACCGTTTTAAACATGGCTGCTAGTGGTAATGGTTTAGTACCTGCTACATGTTTTTTAAAGAACTCTAATACTTCTTTTTTTTGCGTGATCTTGGCAATTTCACGAAACAATTCATCATCTTTAAAAGGCTTTTCTTTACCATATCGCTTTGATAAATCTTGAATTAGATCGAGCAAGCGATAATTTCCATCGCTCAAATCGAGTAGCAGCAAATCCAAACATAAGCCAATTAATGCGCCCTTTTCATATACATTACCGTATTCATCTGCATACTTATCTAAGCATTGCTCACTGATTTCGGTAAAGGGTACATCTTGCTTATACGTATTCGCTTCAAAGATTTTATCTCGAAGCGCATCAAAGTAATCTTTAGGAGAAATGAGCTGATATTGAACCTGCATGAGTCCAGAAAAATACTCAACAACTCCTTCATACAGCCAAAGGTGCTTAGACATTTTAGGAGCAATAAAATCGAAGTTGTGGATTTCTTCTGAATGGATGCTTAATGGGGTAATGATATGAAAAAACTCATGGGAGGCTACATCTTTAATTTCCTTGATCAGCTCTTTAATCATGACGGGGTCATCACCTAGCTCGGGCAAATAATAAAGCGAAGAATAAGAATGTTCGAGGGCTCCTTGATACCCCGAACCTCCTACCCGATCTGTCAGATAAATCAAAAATGCATAACGCTTTACGGGAATCGTTCCTCCTAAGAAATTCTTTTGTGCTTCCAACAGCTCTTTAATGTAATTGGCGACTTCTTTAGAAGAAATGATTTTATTCGGAGAATAGACGGAAACTAATATATCTGCTCCACCAACTCTTAAAGTGCTTGTATCTGGATTGGTATACATAATGGGTGCATCTGCCAAATCCATATAGTTTTCCATCTCAAAAACATCTCGAATGGCATTACTCGTTACTGCCTTCATAGAAGATGCGCCATAAAAACCATACGGTTTTTTAATGGTTAGCTCATAAGGCATACGCATCATCCCCTCAAAGTACCCAGCAAAACCATAAGTATTTAGTACATATGCTTTGTCGGATTCAATATTTGTTCCAGCAGGTTCAAACACAAAATTGTCCTTATTACTATCCCAAGTGTCTTCTACCCAGTAAGTAATCCGATCCAGTTGGGTAGCTTGCTGAATTTGCCAAGCATTTTTATGGAGTGATTTTACAGGTAAGGCATTGCCAAAGCGATCAGTAGCTGTAAACGAATAAATAAAACGCCCAAAATCATAAATGGTATAGGTGCCAGGAACAATTTTAGGGATGAAATAGGTAATTTCATCTTGGCTAATTTTTGGAACGATGAGTTCTACCTTCACCATATCGTTCTTCACATTTACCAAATCAATGGTAAACTGGTAAACATCTTGTGCTAAGATGGGATAGGTGAAGCAGGTAAGTATGAAAAATATGCTAATTCTCCGTTTCATGAGCTCGTTTAAATCGCATTTGCCTACAAAAAGAACAATCACACCAACGTGATGATAAACTTTATGTAGCCTCAATTTTTGGAAATTATTAGGAGCTTATGCCCCTGATTTCCTCGTATAGGTAACGGAGAAAGTTAAAACTTGGTGTTTGTTCATCAGCTTTTATTTAAACACTCAACTTGCGCTACGCGAATGTGCGCTACACAAACAGCCTAAACTATTTTAACAAAATCCATCTGCTCAGAATCAAAGAAAACACTATTTTTGGCTCAAATCACTGCCTATTATTTCAATCCGTAAAACCTAAAAGCCATGTTGTCAAAATTCAAGTTCCTCGTTTTTCTCTTGATCAGTATTCCCGCATTTAGTCAATACCGCTTTATTGAAAATAAAAATCAATGGGATGCTCAAGCTAAGTTTCGTGCTGAGCTTCCAGGAGGATATCTTTTTTTAGAGGAACAAGGACTTACCTACCTATTTCATGACCCCAACTCCTTTCCCCAACATCATGGGCACAAAAATAGGCATGGATTTGGGCCTAATCACGCTAAAGCAACTCGTACCAACAATTCACCCACCCAAGGAGTTAGAGGGCATGTGGTGAAGGTGCATTTTATTGGAGCCAATGAACATCCATCTTTTGACCCTGCGCAAGCCACTCCAGGACACTACAACTTTTTGCTGGGCAACAATCCATCAAAGTGGGGAAAAAAAGCAAAAGCATATCAAGAGATTAACTATAGAGAATTATATCCTCATGTCGATTTGAAGTTTTATAATTATGAAAGTGAGTTAAAGTATGAATTTATTGTAGCCCCTCAAGGAGATGCAGGAGTTATTAAGATGGAATATGAAGGACAAGATAAGTTGTATTTGGAAAATGGCAATTTATACATTCAAACTTCCGTAAATGCGTTTCGTGAAGCCAAACCGTATTGTTATCAACTTATTGGCGATTTAACCTTAGAAGTTCCTTCTGAATTTCGCTTAGAAGGAAATCAAGTCGTTTTTCATTTTCCCGAAGGTTATGACTCCAATTACCCACTTGTCATCGATCCTACCCTCGTTTTTGCCTCCTATTCAGGCTCTCCACAAGATAATTGGGGATTTACCGCGGCTCCAGATGATGAAGGGCATTTGTACGCTGGAGGTATTTCCAGAGAATCTGGACAATTTCCTACTACAACAGGGGCATTCCAAGAAACAGGCCCTAATCAAGGCAGCAGTACGCCTGATATTGCAATTATGAAGTATTCACCTGACGGAACCCAAATTGAGTATGCTACTTATTTAGGCGGAACTCAAATGGATGTACCACACAGTCTGATTGTAAACAGTCAAAACCAATTGATTATCCTTGGTACGACCAGCTCCAGTGATTTCCCCATGACGTTCAACTCATACGATAATACATTTGCAGGAGGCCCTTTAAGAACTGTTTTAAACCAAAGCCTTACCTTTAATGCTGGCACCGACATGTTTGTGAGCATACTCAATGAAGATGGTTCAAATTTAGAGGGTTCTACCTATTTTGGAGGGATTGATAGCGATGGATTAAACCCACAAGATGGCAGTTCAGATTTAAGCTTTAATTACGGTGATGAGATGCGAGGCGATATTATTTTGGATGAAAACGACAATATCTACCTCTGTTCGGTAACCAACTCTCCAGATTTGCCAGTTACGAATAATACGTACCAATCTAACTTAGAAGGTTCATTAGATGCCGTTGTAGCTAAGTTTAATTCGAATGTATCGAGTTTAATATGGAGTACGTATTTGGGAGGCGTTGGCGAAGAATCGGCATATGGCATTAAGCTGGATGCATCGAACAATGTCATTATCACAGGAGGTACAACCAGCACCGATTTTCCTACTACGCCAGGCGTCATTAATCAAACATACCAAGGCGGTTCAGTAGATGGATTCATCACCATATTAAATAGTGCAGGGAATAACCTAATTGCCTCTACCTTTTTGGGAACAGATCGCTATGATCAATCGTATTTGGTAGATTTAGATGAATTTGGAAATATCGGAGTGTTTGGTCAAACCACAGGACTCTATACCGTATCTGACCCAGCTTTATACAGTGTCCCTCGAGCGGGTCAGTTTATTCATAAGCTATCGCCTGATTTAAGAAATACCATATTTTCCACCGTAGTGGGCACAGAATCGCCATTTAGCAGTATCGCCGAAATTAATATTCGTCCTACCGCATTTCTAATTAATTCCTGCTCGCACATCTACCTTGCTGGCTGGGGAGGCGAAATTAATGACAGAGGTTCTACCAATGGACTTCCCGTAACCGATGATGCAGTACAGCTCACAACAGATGGCTCGGATTTTTACCTCATGATTTTATCAGCCGATGCTACGCGATTATTGTATGCCACTTTTTATGGCGCTACAAGTGGGCCGACAAGAGGCGAACATGTTGATGGAGGAACGAGTCGTTTTGATAAAAATGGAGCCGTTTACCAATCGGTTTGTTCTTGTGGAGGAAGTGGTTTCCCAACGACAGCAGGGGTTGTTTCCCAAACCAATAACAGTACCAATTGTAACAATGCCGTTTTTAAATTTGATTTAGAAAGTATTAATGCAGACGTAAACCCAACCATTCCAGATGATGGTGGTGTATTTGTTTCAGGAGATGAAGGTTGTGCACCACTGCAGGTCATGTTTACCAACGACAGCTTAATTGGAAATGAATTTGAATGGGACTTTGGAGATGGAACAACCCTTATTGCAGACGCTGTGAATGTCATACACACCTATCAGACTCCAGGAGTTTATCCTGTATCGGTACGTGTCGTTGATTCGGCTACTTGCCAAATTGAAGATGTGGCCATAGATACCATTACTGTATTTGCTGCCAATTTCACAGCTGCTGGCGATGCCTCCATTTGTGAAGGCGAAAGCACCCCATTAAGTGCTTCAGGTGGTATTAATTATAATTGGACACCCGCCACAGGCTTGGATGATCCGACAAGTGCCACCCCAATAGCTACCCCATCAGAAACAACGACCTATACCGTGACTTCGATTAATGCCGATGGGTGCGAATTTGAGGAAGACATCAGGATAGAAGTTCGTGAGCTTGATTCTAGTTTTGATACCGTTTGGCAAAGTGTGTGTGATACCTTGCCAGAACTCCGAGTGATTCGAAATAGTTCGAGTACAGCCCAAACGTATAGTTGGTTTTTAAATGGTGATCCATTTACGCCTTCTCCTCCTGCCAACTTTGAAATCGATTTTGAAGTCTCTGATAATTACCAGCTCATTTTACAAACAGATAATAATGGGTGTATGTCGGCCGATACCATTGAATTTGATATTGTTTTTAACAATGAGGCCATTGTCATTGATCTTGACCTCGCCGATCCTACTACCATTTGTCAAGGCGATACGGTGCCACTATTTGCAAGAGGCGGTGTAGCCTATCAATGGACTCCGGCAAACTCCTTAGATGATCCAACATCCCCAGACCCTATTGCTGTGCCTGATGAAACTACCGATTATCAAGTCAGGATATTTAGTGGTAAGGAAGGATGCATTTTAGATACCACTATTCTCATTACGGTAATTCCAGAAGTTCAATTAGATTTTGGTTATGAGTGGAATGAAGCAGAATGTGGAGAATTGCCCACTGTCGGTTTCTTTAACAACTCAACCAATACAGAGCAGTTTACTTGGACCATAGATGGGCAACAGTTTACGGGGCGCATTCCTCCTGTATATGTACCTACTGGCGAAGATACCATAGCGGTCACCTTAGTTGCAGGAGATCCTTTATGTCCTAAAACAGATTCTATTGAAGTGCCAATTGTCCGTTTTGGTGTGCCTCCTAATGCTTTTTCACCCAATGGAGATGGCATTAATGATACCTTTGAAATTATCGGTTTAGGATCAGGCTGGTCAATAGCCATTTACAACCGATGGGGGAAACTGGTTTATGAATCGGCAAACTATCAAGGCGATTGGGCTGGTGAAGATAATGCAGGTGAAGCATTTTACTATTTATTAACCTCTCCTGCTGGAAACACCTGTAAAGGATATATTAACGTTTTGAAAGGAACTGATTAACAAATCACTCTTTTTCTTCAAATTTTGTTTAAATAACCCTAAAAAACACCCATTTAAAACCCTAAAAAACACGCATTATTCTGTCAAATTTTTGTAACTTGCGCCAGCATTTTTGGCGCATTATTTCCTTAAGTTAGTAGTTAGAAATAAGCAACTTAACGCAAAAAGTTAGTTTTAATTCACTACTCAATCTTCAAGGAATAACTCAGTTGGCAAAACGACACATAAATTATCGCCAATTATAGGTAAAATCCAAACCCAATAATGGGTAATGATTGAAGCTTATCAGAGTTAAAGCGGAAACAAAGAATTAGACAGATTTATGGCAGAAGGTGAAAATATCATCCCAATTAATATTGAGGATGAAATGAGAGGAGCTTACATTGATTACTCCATGTCAGTAATCATTTCCAGAGCCCTCCCCGATGTACGCGATGGACTAAAACCTGTACACCGTAGAATCCTCTACGGCATGTCCGACTTAGGCTTATATTTTAATCGAGCACACAAAAAGTCAGCAAGAATTGTAGGAGAAGTATTAGGTAAGTATCACCCACATGGAGATACTGCGGTATACGATGCTATGGTTCGTATGGCTCAAACTTGGTCGCTCAGAACTCCTCTTGTAGATGGCCAAGGAAACTTTGGCTCTATTGATGGAGATTCACCTGCGGCCATGCGTTATACTGAGGCTAGATTGAAAGAAGTAGCCAGTGAAATGTTGGCGGATATCAAGAAAAATACCGTTGATTTCACGCCCAACTTTGACGATTCCTTAAAAGAGCCTGCGGTATTACCCGCAAAAATCCCCAATCTCCTAGTAAATGGAGCTTCAGGCATTGCAGTAGGTATGGCCACAAATATGCCGCCTCATAACCTTGCCGAAGTGGTTGACGGGGTTATTGCATACATTGACAATAATGAAATTACGGTCAAAGAGTTGATGCAATATGTAAAAGGCCCTGATTTCCCCACTGGAGGTATTATTTATGGCATGGATGGGGTAATTAAAGCCCTAGAAACAGGCCGTGGGCGTGTAGTCATGCGAGCTGTTGCCCATTTTGAAGAAACGAAAGCAGGTCGTGAGCGCATTGTGGTGACCGAAATCCCTTACATGGTAAATAAAGCCATGATGATTGAGAAAACTGCCGCGCTCGTAAATGATAAACGCATTGAAGGCATCTCCGAAATTCGAGATGAATCTGATCGAAATGGTATTCGCGTAGTCTATGAATTAAAACGCGATGCCATTCCCGATGTAGTGCTGAATAACCTATTCAAATATACGGCACTTCAATCTTCCTTTAGTGTCAATAATATTGCCTTGGTAAAAGGACGACCTCAGGTGCTCAACCTAAAAGACTTAATTAAGTATTTTGTAGAACACCGCCATGAAGTCGTTATTCGAAGAACGAAATTCGATTTAGCAGAAGCTGAAAAACGTGCACACATCTTAGAAGGCTTATTAAAAGCCTTAGATCACTTAGATGAGGTGATTAGCCTTATCCGAAAATCAAAAGACCCTGATGAAGCAAAAGCTGGCTTAATTGAGACCTTCGATTTTAGCGATGCGCAAGCTACTGCAATTCTTAATATGCGCTTGCAACGTTTAACAGGACTTGAGCGCGAAAAGTTAGAAGCAGAATACAAAGAACTTCAAGAACTCATCGAGTACCTCAACAGCCTATTAAATGATGAAGGCCTTCGTATGGGAGTCATCAAAGAGGAATTGGCAGAAGTTAAGGAAAAGTACGGGGATGAAAGGCGTTCGGAAATTGTCTTTAA
>JBMYQA010000005.1:0-50066 GCA_049600855.1 Flammeovirgaceae bacterium
GGTGTCAGAGCTCTTTTACCTTGTGCGAAGAGTAAAAACATGACCATCTTGGGCTTTATGAATCAAGAGAACAAGTTGTTTTCTTATGCTTTTGAAGGAGCTGCTACTAGTGAGGTAGTCATCAAATGTATGGATGACTTTTGTAAGCAAATTACGAAGAAAACAGTGATCATTTTAGACAATGCGACTATACACAAAAGTAATCTTGTAAAAAGCAAAATGAAGGAATGGAAGCAAAAAGGGTTATGGCTACAATTTATACCTGCCTATTGTCCAGAGTTGAATCTTATCGAATTACTTTGGAAGCAACTTAAATATAAATGGACTAGAAAGGAGCATTATAATTCCTTTGAGCAACTCTGGACAAATGTCTGTCAAATATTGAAAAATGTCGGTACAGAATACCGCATTAATTTTAGTTAGGTGCTTAAGTAACGCGATCTAGTGTGCACTTCTCGATCTGTTCGTTTTCGGCATCACATCTTTTACTTACAGATAAAATAATTAGTAGATTAAATGAAAATTATTATAGGAAGAACAGACAAAGCCGATTTTCCTGAATTATACTTGGAAGGTTTAGGAATCAAGATTGACACTGGGGCGTACACATCAGCAATTCATTGCCATGATATTGAAGAAGTGGAAGTTGATGGAAAAAAACGGATTAAGTTTCAATTGCTAGATCCTTCACACCCCAAATACAATCATAAAGCATTTGTATTGGAACATTACACAAAAAAAGTCATTAAAAGCTCAACAGGTCATGCCGAAGAACGATTTGTAATTCAAAGCAGTATTTTATTGTTTGGCAACACTTATCCAATCAAATTATCATTAAGTGAACGAAGTGATATGAAATATCCTGTACTTTTAGGAAGAAGATTTCTCAGCAAAAAATTTATAGTTGACCCAGCCCTTATGAACCTCTCACACAAATATAAAAAATCACAAAAGTAGCATAAACGGTGCTTTTCTGATGCTATTTTAGGTTAGAAGTGGTGTGAGCTTTTAGTGTGATACTAATCGTAACGCTTTGATTTTCAGAGTAAAACCCTTTTTGGAAAGTATGATGGAAATTTACAATTTCAGAAAAACTAGGGCAGCTCCGCTGATGCTATGGAAATTAAGGGATGGCGAGCAAATCACAAGTAAAAGTTGAAATCACTTCGTAGTCAATTTTAACTTTAATACCATTTCTCTATATTGTAGGAGGCATACCCTCAACTTAAACGTAATCTAATGAAAATAGCGATTTTGTCCCGCAACTCAAATCTTTATTCTACCAAACGGCTTGTAGAAGCTGCAACTAAAAAAGGTCATGAAGCGGTAGTCATTGACCACCTCAAATGCATTATTGAGTTAGAGAAGAAAAATCCGAAAATTTATTACAATGGCAAGTATTTAGATGATATAGATGCTGTAATTCCTAGAATTGGTGCATCCGTAACGTTTTATGGTACGGCAGTAGTGAGGCAATTCGAAATGATGAATGTATTCACAGCAGTGGAATCTCAAGCATTGGTCAGATCAAGAGATAAATTGCGAAGCCTTCAAGTGCTTGCACGAGCAGGGGTAGGTTTACCCAAAACGGTATTTACGAATTACTCCAAAGATGTAGAACACGTCATTTCATCTGTTGGTGGTGCCCCTTTAGTCCTCAAGTTATTAGAAGGTACACAAGGCTTGGGAGTAGTACTGGCAGAAACTCATAATGCGGCCAGCTCGGTGATTGAAGCTTTTAATGGGTTAAAAGCACGTGTCATTGCCCAAAGCTTTATCAAAGAAGCGGGTGGAGCTGACATCCGAGCCTTTGTAGTAGATGGTGTGGTGGTGGGGGCCATGAAACGCCAAGGAAAGGAAGGAGAGTTTCGTTCTAACTTACATCGAGGAGGCTCTGCTTCATTAATTGAACTGACAGACGAAGAAAGTAATACCGCGCTAAAAGCTACAAAAGCGATGGGACTCGGAGTGGCAGGAGTAGACATGCTCCAGTCAGCAAAAGGCCCATTAGTCTTAGAAGTCAACTCTTCTCCAGGCTTGGAAGGGATTGAGGCGGCTACTCAAAAAGATGTTGCAAAAGAAATTATAAAATATGTCGAGCGAAACGTCTAAGCGCCAAATTACAATTTTAGGCCATGAAATCGAAAGGGGTAAAGAGCAAGTCATTGAAATGGAAGTGGCTAAATTACACAATGGGAATAACCTCAAAATACCAGTCATCATTAACAGTGCTTTGGAAGATGGCCCTACGCTGTTGTTAATGGGTGGAGTACATGGCGATGAAATTAATGGGGTAGCCATTGTGCGCGATATCATCCGACAAGGATATAATAAGCCTAAAAAAGGAACGATTATTTGTATTCCAGTATTTAATGCTTTTGGTTACCTCAATCTCAAGCGAGAGTTCCCCGATGGCAGAGATTTAAACAGAGTGTTTCCTGGCTCATCTAAAGGCTCATTGGCTAGTCAGTTTGCTTACAAGTTCACGCATGAAATCGCTCCATTCGTCGATTACGTCTTAGATTTTCACACTGGAGGGGCAGAACGATCTAATTATCCGAATATTCGATGCGTGTTAAACGATGAAGAACAAATGAAGTTGGCTAAGATTTTCGGGGCACCTTTTATTGTGCATTCGAGCTACATCCCCAAATCCATTCGGTATACCTTGAATAAAATGGGGAAAACCATTCTGTTATTTGAGGGAGGTAAATCTTTTGAATTAGACGATGAAGTAATTGCTGCTGGAGTAGCTGGATCGTTAAATCTAATGAGGTATTTAGGACTCCAAAACGGGTCTTTAATCCACAATTATGAAACGGTTGTCATCAATAAAAGTAAATGGATTAGAGCTCCCTATTCGGGGATGTTTCAGTATAAAGTTAAAAATGGCACTAGAGTACCCAAAAAGACGTTATTAGGCATCATCACTGATCCGTACGGAGAGTTTTGTAAATCAGTGTTCGCTCCATTTGATTGCTATGTATTCGGCGTAAACACCTCTCCCATTGTTCACAAAGGCGATGCCTTATTTCATGTAGGCGAATAAGGTACGCGTATTTCATCTTGAACTCAGGACTCATTCTAATTTCTAACTCCTGTGAGGTAGCCATCAAAAACATAAGCATGCCCTTTTGATGGCTACTTAATTTACGTTGCAATCAACGAATGCCTTACCTTTTTTGAATTGTAGTTGAACATGGTGTAGACGAAAGGTTTCTTTAGTTATCTAATGTACCAGTATATGTTTGAGGATTCAAGTAGAATAATTCAATTGAGAAAGCCAATAAACATTGTTCTTTTACTTAAGCATGAAATGAAATAGGGGTTTAAATGCGTTAAAATGAGAAAAGATGGTGGTGTAATTTTTAGGTAAATTGGATTTATAACATACTTCATTGCATTATATTTGGATTTATTTGAATAAAAATTGCAAACTTTATATTACATTTGCGTGAAGTAATATGAGATAACTACCATTTGTTGACATAATATGAGAATACACTACCAATCTGTCTTAGCATCATTGGTGCTTTTAACATTGCTCAACAATACTACTTTCGCCCAATATAAATTTACTGTAATTGTTCAAAATGAGGCGACACCCGTAAAAAATCAAGACCAAACAGGTACTTGTTGGAGCTTTGCTACTGCTTCGTTTTTAGAATCAGAATTGATTCGTCAAGGGAAAGGCAAACACGATCTTTCAGAGATGTTTGTTGTTCGGAAGGTGTACAAAGAAAAAGCGGCGAACTACTTAGCGAAAAAAGGAAAAGCGGTTTTTAGCCAAGGAAGTTTGTCTCATGACTTAATTGATGCAATTGGTCAGTATGGTATAGTGCCAGAAACGGTTTATACAGGCATGCAAGAAGGCGAGCGGTGGCATGATCATTCTGAATTAGAAGTTTCTTTGAAAGGCTTATTGGATGGGTTAGCGAAAAAAGAAAATGTAAGTTACCGTTGGAAACAAATTTATGATACGATTTTAGATACTTATATGGGACAAGCTCCTGAAGCGTTCACGTATCAAGGCAAAACCTACACCCCTCAATCTTTTGCCAAAGAACTCAACATCCAAACAGAAGATTACATCTCCATCACTTCATTTGCCCACCACGATTTTTATGAAACCTTTGTGTTAGACTTACCCGATAACTTTGCAGGAGGCTACTATTATAACCTTCCATTAGATGAATTTCAATCGGCCATTGATCATGCACTTCAAAATGGCTACACCGTAAGTTGGGATGCTGATGTAACTGAAGATGGATTTTGTACCTACAATGGCGTTGCGGTTATCCCTGAAAATCCGAATGCAAAGCATTTATTTAAAAAACCTATAAAAGAAGTAACCGTTACCCAAGAATTACGTCAGGCTCAGTTTGAATCCGAAGAAACTACTGATGATCACTTGATGCACATCACAGGCATGGCTAAAGATCAACAAGGCAATACGTATTACATTGTAAAAAACTCTTGGGGAGAAAAAAGCGGAAAAGACGGTTACATGTACGTATCTGCTGCTTACCTCCGTTTAAAATCCATATCCGTGATGATGCATAAAGATGCACTACCCATGATGGTTTCAGATAAGCTCTCATTCAACATTCAGGGAAGAAAGTAAGAGACACTTACCCATTAGCATTCGAAGCAAGCATTTCTGAAGAGGTGTTTGCTTTTTATTTTAGACAAGTGTTGTACGCAATAAAGTTTTAACATGCGTAAAGGCAAGTTCCTACTAGGCCGCAAATGTTTTGCAGCCTAGCAGGTAATTGTAATACCAACTTTAATTGCCATTATTTTCCAACCTATCAATTTCCTTTTGATAGCGCTCTTCGTTGCCATACTTATTTTCTTTCGAAACTGCTATCGCATATTCATAGGTAGCTATGGCTTCCGCTATTTCCTGATTACCCTCATACAGTTGGGCCAAGGTCGTAATAAGATTAATATCGTTTGGATATACTTCTACACTTCTTTTAAAAACCGTGATTGCGCCAGGTAAATTCTCTTGATAGATAGCAGCTCCTAAGTTGTAATAGGCTTCTCCTGTTCGTTTCGCACTTTCCCCATATTTGAGCAGTATTTCTTTTTCTTTCTCCAAAAAGGTGTCGTCACTATAATTTGCGATAAACTCATCTGAATACCTTAAATCGGAAAAGGTATGTTTTAGCCCATAATAATTGGATAACAATGGCGATGACATATGCCCTTCGCCCTCAAACTCTTGATGATCATAAGCTATTTTTTTCGGTTTATTTGCCTTGAGCACTTCCACAAAGTTGGCTAACTCTTTGCGCATACCAGCCGCTACTGACGACTCCTCTTTTCCAATACCAAAAAATAGTGTTTTTTCCAGATCAGGATTAGTCCTAAAAAACGTTTTCGCTTTTTGTGTAAGCTCCTCGCCATTCCACCACAAAGAAGGACTCATGATGATAAAACCTTGAAAAAGATTGGGTTTTTCGATGAGTGTTGCTGTGGCAAATAACCCGCCTAATGAATGCCCTTCTAATACTTTAAAGTGATGTGTTCGGTAAGCAGCATCGATGTAAGGGATGAGCTCTGATTCAATGAAGGTCAAGAAGTTTTTACCACCACCACTTTTTGGATTATTTTTATTCGTTGTGAATGTAAAATCACGTACCCTGTCTACACTTTTAATGCCCACAATGATAATGGGAGGAATGTTTCCTGTTCTTGTTAAAATTTCTACGGCACCTCTTACATGCTCTATATTCTGAAACCCATCTGTTAGATATAACACGGGATACTTTGACTTTGTTCTTGCGTATTCTTCTGGCAAAGAAACAATAATTTGGCGCTCTTCATTGAGCACTTTTGACCTAATGGTATGTATAGAGCCTATGGTAATCGAATCTGATTTTAGAAGATTACCTTTTGATACCGTCCTTTCATTACTAAAGTCGTTTTGACAGCTCGAAAAAAGGAATAATACAGGTACAATTAATGTAAACAGTCTTAACATCTCTTAGAAATAAATGGTTAATCACCTTGAATACCAGACGAGACACTAAAAGTTACAGAAGAGGAATAAATTAATTACAAGGTCTGTAGAAACACTATTGTACCGTAAAGTTGTTTATCTAATATTTTCCAAATTACTTTACTGCCCAGTTGTGTTTATAGCGCTGTTAGCTGTAACCAACAAAGTCATAGATAAAAAAGAGAGGAAGAATTAATATGACAGGACATATTTTCTTTTACTTAGGACTTTCCCTGATGGCGCTACATGAAATGGATGCGATACGTTGCAAAGAGTGGCGGATATTTCCAGTACTTTCAATGCTCAGTGATAAAGTTGGACAGATCATTTTCCTATTTATACACATCCCTCTTTTTTACTTCATATTTTGGGAGCTAACCTACAGCAAAAATATTGAAGCATTTATCAATGGATTCAACATCTTTATGATGGTCCATTTAGGTCTTCATATACTTTTCCTAAAACACAAAAACAATGAATTTAAAGATTGGATTTCTTGGACGATCATTATTGGTGCAGGATTATGCGGACTGTTGGACTTGTTGATTTCATGAGGAAATATTTGAGCGAAGAAAAACCACCGCTAACCATGCGTATAAGGCATCGTTTCCTAACATCAAATAGGACCTCATACGCGCATCCGTAATCAGATTTTAAAACTATGAAGAAATATATTGTTCTACTCGCTATACTTTTCATTTCCAAGCTATTACATAGCCAGGAGATTTCCCCGCAAAGTTTTGTCATCGGTAAAAAGCATATGATCACGTCCAAGATTTTGGATACGAATCGGGAAATCATCATTTACCTGCCTGAAAGCTATAACTTCAATGATTATGCTCGGTATCCAGTACTCTATCTTCTTGATGGAAGGAAGTTTTTTCATCCCTTTACGGGAGCAATCGCTCAAATGAGCAGTGATGCTAGCCCTCAAATTCCTGAAATGATTGTCGTGGGAATCGTCAGTCAGGATAGAATCAAAGACTCATCACCAACGAATTCCCTAATTGGTTACACAGGCAAAGAAGATAAAGGCTTAGCAGTAAGTGGCGGTGCTGATCGCTTTATTGAGTTTATCGAAAAAGAACTGGTGCCATACATCGATCAAACTTACCGCTCCAATGATTACCGAATCTTTACGGGGTATTCTTTTACAGGGTTAGCAACATTACAGGCATTATTTTCAAAACCAGCATTATTTAACTCCTTTTTGGTTATAGACTTCAGTGCATGGTGGGATGGAGAAGTCACGCTAAAGCATATGGATGTATTCTTCAAAAGTTATAAAGGTCCTTATAAAGATGTCTTCATCTCCACAGTGGATAGAGTAAACAATGTCGTTTATCCAGAGGAGGAAAACAAAACGTGGAAATTCATTCAAATGTTTGATCAGCGCCACCCCAAAAATGTCGATTTTGGATTTAAAAAGTATGGCTATAAAGAAGAAAACCATCACTCCATGCCCCTCATCTCATTTATGGATGGGCTAAAATACTTATTTCGAGGATATATGATCAACTATGATGAAATGTATACGGACCCAACTAAGATTAAAATCAGATTTGAAAAGTTATCTAACCGAATAGGATGGGATATTAGACCCAGAGAGGATTTGATGAATTTTTTTGGCAATCAGTTTTTGTATGCACATGTTGATACTGATAAAGCGCTTTTCTACTTCAAATACAACACGGATAATTATCCCAAATCCAATTATGCTTGGTATAGCTTAGGGAAAGCGTATGAAAAAATTGGGAATAAAGGAAAAGCAATTGCGGCTTATGAAAAATCCTTAGCCCTTCTTCCAACCAATAAAGAATTGAGAAAAAAGATCGAAGAACTCACCAATGAGTAAAATAACATGTGCTAACCATGACTATACAACAATTGTTGTTGATGTTCTAAACAATAAAATAGAACCTAAGCCAAACTGTAAAGATATTGCGCTTGTCTAATATTAGTTTTTTCGAATGAAAAAGGACTATTTTTATGTTTTAAGAGATTGGAAATCGCTAATTTTATAGAACAAAAACAGTAAATTAGGCAGGTATCACATACTTATGAAAGCATTTAATTGGCTAGATTACAAAAATTTTGAGTTGTCGTATTCCCAATTCCAAGAAGTCACACAGGCAATTCAATCGGATGTACAGCTTTCTTACCATGGAGCAATGAGTCGAAAACAGAAAATTGATTTTGCCAATCAAATTTGGGGTTTTTATGGGTATGAACATGGGTATCATGTTGCCAAAGCAA
Organism: Flammeovirgaceae bacterium; assembly: GCA_049600855.1. Taxonomy (GTDB): domain Bacteria; phylum Bacteroidota; class Bacteroidia; order Cytophagales; family Flammeovirgaceae; genus JBMYQA01. Next base: position 8,264 of record JBMYQA010000005.1, read on the forward strand.
CTGGTGTGAGTGTTCCCCTTCACATTATGCATGCTACATTTCGAACAGCTATACAAAAAGGAGGGAATCCTGAACATTCTTCTTTTACAATTTTTAGTCATGAAGAACATACCTACTATTACTTTTTCCAGTTTCATGTAGTAGGAGAAGAAGTAAAAGGTTTACCATTAAAATTGCAACGATTGAATGGATTAGACATGATTGGGAGGTATGAATTATTCCGTCATTTACTAAAAAATAAAAGAACCATTTCATCTGGATTTGGATGGGATGCCATTTATATTGTACAAAGAACCCATTATCCTATTTTATTTCACAGTCAGAGCATGGATAACAATAAGCATATAATCAACTTCGTAGTTAAGCATATGCCTAAAGTTGACAGAAGAACTTTACCGTCATTTGGCTCAAACGTTTATAACTGGTTGAATAAGTGATCAATAAATACAAAATACCAAACAAAAAACGCCTCCTGAATTTCTTCAAGAGGCGTTTTACTTTTAGTTGCGGAGGCAGGACTCGAACCTGCGACCTTTGGGTTATGAGCCCAACGAGCTACCAACTGCTCCACTCCGCGATGTTGTGTTCCCTAAGCGGGGATGCAAAGGTAATTAAATAATATGAAATAACAAGCTCGCTCTAAAAGTTTATTAAAAAAGGCTGAATAAACGAGAGCTGCCCATCCTTGAAATGAAAATTGAGTTTGAATGTAATGGTATACAATTATGTACTAGATATCACAGTTAAATGTCCTTCATGTAGCGCTTTACCATAGCTGCATGGCTTTCAGGCTCTTCTTGGGAATTTAGCTGGTCTTTCAGCATTTGCCCAATCGTAGGAAACCCTGGACGTTTCACTTGTACAGCTGGATTCCATAACTTGGAACGCATAAAGGCTTTGGCACAATGCAAGAAGGCTTCTTCTACGCGCATCACAATACAGGTTTTGGGAGGGTGCGTTTCCGTTGAAAATCGCGCTAAAAGTTGCGGATCGACTGTAATATGGGCACTCCCGTTAATTCGTAAGGTTTCATCGATCCCCGGAATGAAGAATAAACTCCCAATTTGTCCTGTTTCTACAATGTTCACTAAACTATCAATGCGATTGTTACCTTTGGCATCGGGAATGACAATTTCCGTCGTGTTCAGTACCTGAACAAAGCCTGGTTTTCCACCTCTTGGCGATACATCCATTTTCCCTGCTGCATTATAAGTTGCCATCACCAGAAAGGGGGAATGCTCGATAAAATTAATGCAGTGCTTTTCCAATTCAGGCAATGATTTGTCTTTGGCTCTTCCTTTGGGAAAACCATATAAGGCTCTGAGTTGATCTTCAGTTTCAATTTTCATTGTATTTCTGGTTTTAGAGTTCATACTTCTCATCCAAATATATCAATTTAATGCATGATAAAGTGATACGTTCCACACACTTACCGCACTTTTTAGAGTTTATACATAATTTGCGGAAAAAATACGCATTTTATTTGGGGAATAGTTGAATTTACGGTATACTAGGCCATTCGTAAGCCTTTTCATCTCATAATCTAAACAAAATGAAGCTGACCAAAGACATTTACCAAACCCCTTTGACGCTACTGACCGACTTATACCAAGTCACCATGGCTTATGGCTATTGGAAGTCTGGAACTACCGAAAAAGATGCCGTTTTTAATTTATATTTTCGGAAAAACCCCTTTCAAGGTGGATATACGGTTGCTGCGGGGTTGGAATATGTGGTTGACTTTCTTCAAAACTTAAAATTTGGAGAAGAAGATTTGGCTTTTTTAGCTGGTTTAACAGGCAATGACGGTAAACCACTCTTTGAACAGGGCTTTTTAGATTATTTGCGAGACATGGAGTTTTCGTGCGACATTGATGCAGTACCAGAAGGCACAGTTGTATTTCCCAATGAACCCTTATTACGTGTAAAAGGTCCACTTTTTCAATGTCAGCTGATTGAGACTCCTTTATTGACCATGATCAACTTCCAAACGCTGATTGCAACCAAAGCGGCTCGCTTGGTAATGGCAGCCGATGGCGACCCTGTATTGGAGTTTGGCATGCGTCGGGCACAAGGGATTGATGGGGCATTGGCAGCTAGTCGAGCGGCATACATTGGCGGCTGTACGGCGACTTCTAATATTTTGGCAGGCAAATTATTCAATATTCCTGTAAAAGGAACGCATGCGCACAGTTGGGTCATGTCATTCGATTCGGAAATGGAAGCATTCGAAACCTATGCAGCAGCGATGCCCAACAATTGCATCTTTTTGGTAGATACGTATAATACCTTGGAAGGTGTAAAAAAAGCGATTGACGTTGGAAAAAAGCTTCGAGATCAAGGATATGAAATGGCTGGTATTCGCCTGGATTCGGGAGACTTGGCTTATTTGAGTATCGAAGCGCGCAAATTATTAGACGCTTCGGGATTTGAAAAAGCTCGAATTGTAGCCAGCAACGATCTCAATGAACTGATTATCAACAGCTTGAAAAATGAACAACATGCTAAAATTGATGTTTGGGGAGTAGGAACCAAACTCGCCACGGCTTACGACCAGCCAGCATTAGGTGGCGTTTATAAAATATCAGCGATTAAAAATGCTGAAGGGGAATGGGATTATAAAGTCAAACTCTCTGAACAAGCCATTAAGGTATCGAATCCAGGTGTGTTGCAAGTGAAGCGCTATTATTATGAAGATGGTTCAGCCATGGCCGATATGATTTATGATGAAGACCATATGCCTGAAGGCGATGTCGTGATTGTTGATCCATTAGACATTACCCGTAGAAAAACGGTGAGCCGCGAAATGAACTCTAAAGGACTTTTACAACCTATCTTTAAAGCAGGTAAACTCATTTATGACCTGCCCGATATTGAAGAGATTCGCAGTCTTGTTCATCAAGAACTTCAATCTTTTCACCCAAGTATCAAACGCTTTACGAACCCTCATGGCTACCCGGTAGGTTTGGAAAAAAACCTTTATGAGTTGAAAAATGATTTGATTATGAAGTTGAGAGGGAATCAATAATCAAGTAAAATCGTGTTAAAGAACTCAAAATAATGTAAGCATTCTACCTCCTTTTTATCAAACCCTTTTGATTGCGTTCTAGGCTATGTTATTTTTGCGCGCAATATGCTCATTTACCACTTTTGAGTTGATATTGTTGTTATGAAACCTTGCAGTACAAATCCACAAACTTAACGACTTGTTGCGGTGAGGAATCATTGATATTAGACATAACTTTGTTTAGACATGCCACTTTCACCCGGTTTAATTGTTCTTTTAATTTTTATTTTAGGTGGAGTCATCATCCACTTTAGAGGGAAGAGGAGATTTAAATTTGCTAGACAAATTTTTGATCATTCTACTTTCATGGCACCCATTAATGTCTTGATGTATTTATTTTCCCCAATACCCCAAAAACCATTTTTAGCGCTTGAAACCATTCCTGAATTAGACCACTTAACTAAAAACTGGGAAGTATTGAAAGAGGAAGCCTTGAATCTACAAAGTTCCCAAACCATTAAAGGGTCTGACAAATACAATGATATTGGTTTTAATTCATTTTTCCGAAGAGGTTGGAAGCGTTTTTACATCAAATGGTACAGTAAAAATTACCATTCTTCTGCCATTGAAAAATGTCCTAAAACAATTGAGTTATTGAAAAAAACACCTTCTGTAAAAGCTGCGATGTTCGTGGTATTACCTGCTGGCTCTTGGTTACCTTCACACCGCGATCCATTTGCAGGGTCTTTGCGTTACCACTTAGGGTTAGTGACCCCCAACGACGATCGTTGCTATATTGATGTAGATGGTCAAAAGTATTCGTGGAGAGATGGTAAAGCTGTACTTTTTGACGAAACGTATATCCATAATGCAGTAAATGAGTCGGAACAAGATCGTCTCATCTTCTTCTGCGACATCCGCCGACCGATGTACAACAAAATCGGTGAATGGCTAAATAGTTTCTTTGCTTGGTTCATTGTTTCGGCCGCCAAATCGCCAAATGACGATAATGAAGATAAGACTGGAAATTTGAATAAAATATTTGGTAGCGTTTATCAAATCCGCCTCATCGGTAAGCGGTTGAAAGCGTATAATGTTACCTTATATTATATTGTGAAATACCTTTTATTTGGTGTAATTATTTACTGGTTGTTCTTTTGAGATTTTGTTGTACAATTTCCCCAACATCGTAAGTAGATTCCGAAGAAAACTGTAGACCCACCCGAATTTTGTAAATACGCGATCTCATTGCATGTCCTCACTAAAAAGTTGATTAATGGCGGATAAATCCGCTTTGGGTTGTAATAATGCATCAAACTCATCTAAGCGATTTAAGACATGTACCAATTTTAATAATGATTCTAATGAAATTTGCCCAATTTGCTCAAATCGCTTTAAGCTTCCCAAAGAAACCCCCGATTTTTTAGCCAAATCTACCTGAGAAAGTTTTTGTTTTTTTCGAATAGATTTATGTCGTTTAGCAAGCTGTAACAAAACTTTTGAAGGAGTATTGGCAATGGAGTACATGACTAATATATTAGCTATAAACATGGTTTATGAGTAAATATAGCTAATATATTAGTCATTTAAAAATGTGTTTAGATTTACTAAATCAGGTTGTTAGTAAAAAACATCACGGTGAGTTAGGATGGAGGTAAAGTAAAATTGAAGATGTGTTTTAACTCATTATACATTAATTAAATGCTCTCCTTTATACACTACCACTGAGTGTGCTGCAAAATCATGAATAGCCTGCTTCTTTCGATTTCCAGTTACCGTCAGTAAAGATACCCAACCTAATCCTGTTTTTAGTATGAAACGAATAATAGCCACTGATAAAATCAAATTTCTCTCGACATCATCAGCCCTTTTCACTCGAATTCCTACAAATAAATGCCCCAATGTACCTCCAAAACTACTGGTACAAATCGGATCATAAAGCAAAATGGCCAGTATTACGCTAATTCGAGCTGCTTCAGGAATTTCACCAAAATGCGAAAAACTCAGACTGGCTCCTACCATAAACAACACAAGCACAAAAGTATCAATAGAAACGGCCTTGACACGATCTAATAAGCTGGGATACTGTTCAAACATGATTTCTTCTTTGATTAAGTGTATTTGAATAAGTAAATACACCTAAGATATTTATGCATTAGTAATTTATGTATGTTTTTAACATTTTTTTCAAGCTGTCCCCTATATTTTTGCTTATATCCTATAATTAAATTTACTTTAAGCACGCTGTTGATCAAGTGACGGTTTTACGTCCTACAAACGTTTACATTGAACGGGTTTACAGCTCATTAGTAATAATCGTTTTTTGGAAATACTATTCAATTATAACATTAAATTATATACATAGATCATGGATTGGAATGATAAAATTTTCGAGCTTTCTGAGATTTTTGCTGACTTATACCCCCAACAAAATCAATCTTATCGTATTGTAGATCGAGCAGGAATACCTCGAGCAAATATAAATTTTCAGAATCGTGCAAGTGATAATTGGTACAACATCTTAACCGAAGCTAAAAAACAAGACAAAGTCGCAGATTTGGTTAAAATTGTTGCGAGCGAGTACCCACACAACAAAGCACTTCAACAGCTTAATGGGAAAACAACTCAGGCAAATCCGACTATCGAGACAGGTTCTGCGGCTACTGTGCCTACGAGTAAAAACTACACAGGTAATGTAAGCGACGCATTTCATCAATCGTTGCAACCTGCTGAGCAAACTCAACTGGATTTTATCAAAAGTTTATTAGGAAAATCTGAGTTAAAGAAAGCAATTGATGCATTAGAGGAAATTGCAAAAGGCGTATCTACCGATTGCTATAATGATGTCATTCATCAATCGGGTCGTTATTACCGCATCGTAAAAGATCAAAAAAATGGCTTAATCACTTTTGAAAACTATCAAATGACTATCGCACAAATTAGTTATGCATTAACTAGTTTGATTGATAATATTCCGCAAGAGCAAAAGCTGATGGCTAGTTTTGCAGCATTAAAGCATAAAAATGTTCCCATCATTACGCCTCCGATAGCAGTATTTGAAAAAGTATTTGGCAAAGAAACCTTATTTGAAATCGATTGGCTCGATAAAGCATTAATTGCCTCTAAAAGTATTTGTAAAGTTGAAACTAACGCTGGATTAAAAGGGACTGGTTTTATCTTGAAAGGCGGTTATTTACTAACCAATCATCATGTACTCGAAGATGCTACAGCAGCTGCCAATGCACAAATTATCTTTAACTACCGAAGAAATAGTGATGGTAGTGTGATGCAAACTAAACGATATAATCTTGATGCCAATACATACATCAGTAGCTCTAAGTATGAGCTAGACTATGCGCTGATCAAAGTAGACGACAGTGACGGCTCTTTATCGAATTGGAGATTTTTAGAGTTAGAGACCTTTCAGCTCCCAACGGAAAATGATAAAGTCAATATCATCCAACACCCTGAAGGGCAGCCCATGAAAATTGCACTTCCTGACAAAGTACTCCACAAATGGAAACAATACCTCTTTTATGTTGCGGATACCAAGGTGGGTTCCAGCGGATCGCCCGTCTTTAATCAAGAGTGGAAAGTCATTGCGCTGCATCATGCAGGCAAAAAAGATGATGGCGGATTTGAAATCAATGACTTTGGTGATAGGGAACCTTCAAACCGAGGGATTCTTATCCAGAACATTTTAGCGGATTTGAAAGCTAAAAATGTTGATGCGCCCTTTTTAAACTAGCTTTCTGAAACAGGAATGGAGGAAAAGTTATGCCGATCATTCCTGTTTTGAATACCTTATAGCTTTAACTTCCCAATTCGATCATTATGTAAGCTCCCTAGATAAAGGTAGCCATCATACTCTTGGGCAGAGGTGATTTCCTTCAAATGTTCTCCTGTAGGATCTTGTAAGCTTCTCGTGATATTTCCTTGTTCGTCTAAGGCCAACACAAACCCATAAGGCTTGGGCTTAGGCCAAAATAGTTTGGGCAATTTGGCTAGTTGTTTTTTGGCAAAAGCAGACGGATGCATGTTATCCATCATTGGGTTACGTACCGTAAATAAGGCTAACCAAATCGTTCCCTTTTGGTTACTCGAAATGTTGTCAGGGAAGCCGGGTAGGTTTTCAATAAAAATCTCAGCACTTCCCGCTTTCGGGCCTTTGAGCCAATACCGCTGTATTCGATACCGATATGTTTCATTAATTAATACAAAATCTTCGGCTTGAGATAAGGCAACGCCATTGGCAAAATAAAGTCCATCCAGAAGCACTTTTGTTTCTTGAGTGCTTGGATTATAACTTAAAAAATGCCCATGCGCTTGCGATTCTAATAAATCATAGAGGTATTCTTTTTGTTCGAACCGATGGCTGGCATCTGTAAAATAGATGATACCCGAAGAATCAATATCCAACGCATCGGTAAACTTAAATGGCAAGCCATCTGCTTCGGTGGTGAGAACGGTTATCGTTCCTGCTTGGTCAATGGCCAGTAATCCTTTGTAGGCATCGCAAACAATTAAACGTTGCTGTTGATCGAATTTCATACCTAATGGTCGGCCTTGTGTATGGGCAAAAACTTCGGTTTTTCCATCTGGTAAAATGCGAATAATCTCTCCAGTCATGGTACCACCATATACACGCCCTAAACGATCAACGGCAACTTCTTCTGGGCCTTGCACCTTATCTAAGCCTAATAATTCAGCCTGTTTTAGCTGTTCGTTAGGAGCTAATTTACCTTCCAAAGCTGGTGGAGTAGGAGGGTCATAAGCAATGGGATCAATAGGAGAAGGGAGTACTAGGAAAATAAGTGTTAGCAATAATAATACACCCAATACGCGAAATAAGTTTTTTTTCATGCTGCTGAATTCAGGTTCGTTTGCCTAAACTAGCGAAAAATGCGTAGAGCTCAAGCTATTGATTCAATCTGTAAAATCAGCATCCTTTAAAATATCATGCTCTAAACGCTTCACCGTATTACGATAAGCCGTTGAATCCATCTTCATATTTTCTAAATCACCACTTTTTCGCTTTTTGGCATGTGTAAATAACGCTTTAGCCATACAGCGAGCCAATAGTTTTTTAAACCCCTTTTCGGAAGTGTTCGGATTTTTTTTCATAGTCTAAATACCTGCAAGCACTAGTTGATTACCTAGATACTGATTAACGATCGTTGGTGCATTTTAGTATAATGTCAAATGTCTCTAAATGTAAACACTTTTTTTAAAGTAAGTTAGTGTTTATCCTAAATGTTTTCAGCTAAGTTACGCGCTCCTTACGCGTACACTCCGCCTCCTTCATCAAAAACTTCGGATGATCATATCCATTCTTCCATAACTTTTCCCCTAGTTATCATACATAAGCCCCAATGTAATGACTATTTTAGTCCCGATGTTTAATCTTTAATCTCTAACATACATATGTGCTTAAAGTTCCACAAACACTATTCCTTCTTACTCTTCATGAGTCTATTTTTATTTCTACAATGTACAACACAAGAAACGGTTCAAAGTTACAAGTCAGATACACTCAAAATTAAACAACTCACTCCCAATACATTTATTCATACCTCTTATTTACAAACGGAAAGCTATGGCAACGTTCCTTGTAACGGATTAATCTATATTCAAGGAAATGAAGCTATCGTGTTTGATACGCCCACTCATGATTCCGTATCAAGGGAATTGATGACTTGGTTGGCCGATGAACTGAGCTGTCGTGTAAAATCGGTTGTTGTAGGACACTTTCACGAGGATTGCCTGGGTGGTTTAGCTGCCTTTCATGAAAATGGAGCAAACTCTTATGCGAATAAACTCACACTTGAACTAGCTGAAGTCGATAGCAGTTCTTTACCTCAGCATGGCTTTGAGGGAAATTTAATTTTAACACTTGGTCATACTGAGGTGAACTGCACTTTTTTAGGAGAAGGACATACACGGGATAATATCGTAAGTTACATTCCGAATGAAAAAGTACTTTTTGGAGGATGCTTAATCAAATCCATGAATGCAGGAAAAGGTTATGTGGCAGATGGGAATGTAGCCGAATGGAGCAATACAGTGCGCAACGTAAAAGATACGTTTAGTGGGGTAAAATATGTAGTTCCTGGTCATGGTAAGGTGGGAGGAATTGAATTACTGGATTTTACCATCGAATTATTTCAACAAGAGTAATCGGCTCGTGATTTGATACTTTCTAAACAAGTATTAAAACATCAGCAAGCATATTCGTATATTCATATAAATTTGTATATTATCTTCTGCAGTAAACAATCAACCCTAAATCTAAACTGATATGAAGCAATCAAAAAAAGCTTTAAAGCAAATTTTTGGAAACCATAGTGAGGGATTAAAATACATGGAAGCGGTATTATCCAATGAAAAATCCCCCATTTTATTTGCCGAAGGCCCTGGCGCAGCGGCTTTTGCTGAATGGATGTCTCACCTTATGAATGACCATGCCATCTTAGATCATCATTCATTTAATAATGATCATAACAATAGGAGTGAAAGCTTACTCATTGTAAAAGACGTTGACGAAATTCATGATGGTACTATCCAAGCAGCAGTTGCGGCGCGCGATAATTATAAAAATGTGGTGATTTCTAGCAAGAAACACCCAAAGTTACTCGATTATGTGAATGACCCTGCCTTTCAAATAATTTATGTAGATGATTTGAATATTGATGACTTAAAACGTGAAATCAGTAGTTTAATGGATGTGATTAGTTAACAGCTCATCATCTGCTGCATAAAACCCGTAAACAATGAGCGCTATGCTAACTGTTTACGGGTTTAAATTTGCAGAAGTGTTTGTTAATTTTCGTTACGTGATTGCTACTTTATTATCTCGCAGGAATATAGCCATTAAAAGAAGCGATGCGTTGCCCTTCACTAGAAAGCGTAAACTCTTGAAAGCCTTTTAGCCGTTGCGCATCTGAGCCATTGAAATAATAATACAATGGGCGCATAATGGGGTATTTCTTCTCTATCGCATTTTTGAAAGTGGGGCGGATGTAGTTTTTGCCATCCCAAGAAACTGCGAGTGGTTTCACTGCTTCAACAACATGGGCTAAACCTACATAACCAATTGCACCACGCGTTTCGCTTACGCGATCCACAATACTTGCATTAGAGTTCATCACCTTGGCATTCGCAGTAATCGCCTTCCCCTTCAAGACTTTTTTCTTTAAAAAACCACAGGTTCCTGATTTCTCGTTTCTGGTAAGGACTTGAATCGGCATATCAATTCCTCCTACTTCTTTCCAATTTTTAATCACACCCGAAAAGATCAATTCGAGTTGATGTTGTGATAAATGATCAACGTTGTTGCTAGAATGTACAATGATGGTCAGGGCATCAAATGCAATCGTTACCTTATTAATACTAGGAAGACTAGATACTTCTTGACTAGTCAACGAGCGCGAGCACATGGCAATTTGGGCAGAACCATTTTGTAAGCCTTCAATACCATAAACACTACCACCTCCACTAACATTTACCGAACAATTGTTGTGTTCGTGCATATACGTTTCGGCGAGTTCCTTTACTAAAGGGAGCATTGTATCGCTACCTTTTACAGCAATATTTTGTGCAGAGATTGTAATTGAGCAAAGTAGTGCGATCACTACTAAGAATGATTGTTTCATTTCTTTTGTGACTATTATTTGATAAATACCATTTTTTCCTGCAAAAGTGACAAAAAAAGAATAAAACCTCAAAATGTTTTCGATGAAGATTTTTGCAACTTTATGTTACCTGTATAATAAGTAGGTGAGTCAAATGAATAAGCTACTTGGTGCTGCTGCTGAAGTAAACATAGTCTTAGTATTGCTCTTATAAGCGCGGATGCTTCAACAAGGTAATTTAAATTCCCTATTGAACCTGTGATTTGTAGTAACAGTTTACGCTTTAGAAATTAGCATTTAAAGCCGATAACGAGTATGTCATCAAGTTGTTTTAATTTTCCGCGCCATTCATTTAGGGTATTTTCGAGCAGTTCATGCTGCTCTTTCATAGGCTTTTGATGGATTTCAAACAGCAGTTCACGAAATCTTTTAATCATAAACTTTCGATTATTCGGGCCGCCAAATTGATCTTGAAAACCATCTGAAAAGATGTAAAAAGTAGTTGGCTTCTCAATGGAAATGGTATGCGATTTAAAAAGTTGCCCTTTATATAAATCACGCCCACCCACCGACATTTTATCTCCTTTGATTTGGTGAAGCTCACCATCTTGAATATAAATTAAGCCATTTTTAGCTCCTGCGAATTCCACTTCTTTTGCGGCATAATTAATGGAACACAATGCCATATCCATTCCATCCTGATTCGATGTTTGATCTTGCTTTAGTGTTCGCCGCACTCTTTTGCTGAGCTCATTTAAAATTTGATCAGCTTGGGTGATTTGTTGTAAATTGACAATGTCATTTAGCAAATCATTGCCAATCAGACTCATAAAGGCCCCTGGTACGCCATGCCCTGTACAATCTACAGCAGCAATAACATGTTTTTCATCTGCAATTCCTTTAAATATCTTCGATACGCCTTCAAACCCATGCTTTTCTTCATAAATTGGCTGTGATTCTGTTTTGGCATACCAATAAAAATCCCCACTTACAATATCCCTTGGTTCGAAATAAATAAATCCATCTTCAAAGTTTTGGATAATCTGCATGGGAGGAAGTAGAATAGAATCTTGAATTCTTTTAGCATAACGTACACTATCTGTAATTTGCCCTAATGCTACATTAAGCTGGTCATTGGCTAAGGACACCATATCCCGTTGAGCCGCAATTTCCTCATTCATCTGTGACAGCTCCACATTTCGTTCGCGGATTACATCTTGTTGTGCAGCAAGTGTTCGATTCTTTTTTCGAGTAACGCGAAGTCCCCCAAGTACGAGTGCTATTACAATTAAAAAGAATACAGCCAGACTGATAAAGAAGGTGCGTTGTGCAGCACTATCAGCTTCAATTTGTTTCCGCTCTGCTTCTTGCAATTTCGCTGCTTGCTCTAGTGTGTCTTTTTCCTGCCTCAACTCCAATTCCTTGCGTTTAGCTTCTTCCTCTTTCCGCTGCGCTTCTGCTTTTTGCAAAGCCTCTTGCTGTCTAAGAATAGCTAATTCTCGTTCTCTTTTCTCCGTTTTTAGCAATTGTTGCGTCAGTAATAGCGCTTGGTTTGCTCGTTCTTTTTCCGATTCTTGTTGGGCAAGCTGGGCAGCTTGTAGCTCTCCCCTTTGCTTAGATAGTTCTAATTCTTTTTTCTGCTGCTCAAGTTCTAACTCTTGCTGCTTTCGCGCCAATTCACTCACTTCTTTCTCAGCAATCACTTGCTGTAATTCCCGTTCCGATCGTTCAAATACCAATTGTTGCTGGAGCAAGGCCTGTTGCCTTAAACGCTCCTCTCTGAGTAGTGAATCATTAATTTGAAGGTGAACTTTATATTCTTCTAAGGCTTTTTGGTAATCGTCGTATTGTTGACTTACCAACGAGGAAGTCAGATAACTCGAACGCAAGGTGTGTGCATCATTGACTTCTGTGCCTACCTGAATGGCTTTTCTGGAGTATTCTTGCGCATTATGGTAATCCTTTTGCGCCAAATAGATGCTAGCCACCAAGTCATACATTTTAGCAATTTCCTTCTTATTACCTGCTTTTTCTACCAACTGAATCGCTTTTAATAAGTATTTAAGTGCATTGTCAAAGTCACCATTATTTTGATAAGTGATCCCTAAGTTGAGTAATACAGGCACTTGTTTACTCGCAGGCAACTCCAAGGTCTCCATCATGTTTAATGAGGTGTGGAAATACTGAATGGCCGTTTTGTAATCCTTGAGGTATTTATAAGCGTAACCAATATTATTAAATGTAGTGGCAACCGAAGTAGAATCACCCAAGTTACGCGCTGTTTCTAATATAATTCGCTCATTTTTTAATGCCTGTTCATGATTTCCCATTTGATGGTAGCACGCAATAATATGTTCCGAAAATTCCAAAGACAGTTTTCGTTGCCCTTGCTGCAAACACAATTCTATGGCATGTGCATAATAATCGATGGATTGATTATAGTTTTCGAGCTGAAAATAAGCATTTCCTAACTTTGCCTGTACTTCTAAATCTTTGGCATTAATGTCATTCGCTTTCAGGTAGTATTCAATAGACTTCTCATACAGGTTATTGGAACTATAAATGTCCCCAACTTTTTCATAAGTCTTGGCAAGCTGTTTCGTGTCTTGCTGTTTCTCTAACAATCGAATAACACGCAAGTAATTTTCTAAAGACGAAGAAAGGTTATTGATCGTTTGAAAATCTTGCGCATCAGCTAGCAGTTCTTTAATTAATGTGGTGGTATCTTTTACTTCTTGCTTTGTTTTTTGATTAACGGGTTGTTTTTGGGCATGAGCTGAGGCAGTCAATTGCCAAACGAGCAAGAAACAGGTAAGTAGGTTCAGTATGGTTTTTAATCGATTCATGCGTTAAGTCATGGCTGATCGTTTATTTAGTAAAGGTAATGCCAAATTGAATATTTCGTTTCAACTGAGGATTATAAAATGCATCTACATCCAAGCCTGTTGCTCCAATGCCTCCATAATCTGCATTGAATGCATTTAATACCCGCACATAACCTTGAAGATTTTCACTGATTTGGTAACGAGCTACTACATCTAAATTATAAAATCCATCAGTATTCGGAAAAAATAACGGGTCATCTGCCTGACGGTTGGTTAATACTCCTCGTCTTAGCCAGCTATTCATCCATAAGTTCTCTAATCGAATGTACCAATTAGCGCCTGGTTTAAAAGAGAGGTTAAATTGTGCCATGGTTGTCGGAACTCCCCTAAGCTCATCAATAGAACCTCCATCAAAAGTACGAGTAGGTAGTACTAAATCAGGGAAGTTTTCAGAGCCAGAAGAGAGGGTTAAATAGAAATCAAAACTTGTTTTCCATTTTGGCAATACATCTTTCCCCCTAAAAATAAGTTGTAAGCCCGAAATCGAACGGGTAGAGGAGGCATCATTCAGATTTGTTCTTGCGATAGGCACATCTGTACCTAAAATAGTGGTATTGGTCGCGGCTAATGGATAAATGTTTCGATTGATGGGTACCAACTCCGCATCAATACTATTCGAAACCGTATTTGCAAACATAGATACATCCAAGTAATAACGCTCAGAAAAAGTATGGCGGTAACCAATCTCTAACGATGCCGAAGTTTCTGGCACTAAATCTTCATTCGGAATACGCTGATAGTCAATTGAGTCAGTGTTAACTGTACCATCATCATTGAATGCTGGTAAGGCTAATGAAGAGTAAACTACACTTGGAGGAGGTGCACGAAATCCTGATGCTAGCGCAATCCTTACAGAACCTTTTTTACTAACTTTATACACTAACCCTACACGTGCAGATATGGGTACAGGAGCGAAACCCACTGTATTACTCAAGTTATTAATATCATAATTGGTAGATAATTCAGCGCGCAGCCCTCCCATAAAGGTAAATTTATCCTTCTGATGAAAACTCTGAAAAAACAGGGAAGTGTTGCTGTAAGATTGCGGATTAAATCCAAAGTCGCCGTATAGAGGATGTGGAGTAGGTTGGTCAGTAGAAAATGGCTTGTACTCATCTACATTAAAAACACTGCCCAAATCGTTGGTTATCGGAAGACTACCAGAACGCTGATAGGCCGCTCCAAAGAGTAAATCCCAACGGCTGTTTGGTGTATAATTCAACAATACTTCGCCAAATAAATCATCAGAAGCTTCATAGAGATAGGCAGATGAGCCAAAACCAGTAAAATAATTAACGCCATGAGAGGACAAAGGGTTAAGTCGATAGCGAAGGTAAGATGTATTGACCGTGAGGTTAAACTTTTCCCAATCGTTTTGATAGCTTAATGCAACGCGCCGTATGCGTTCACCAATAAAATTACCAGGATTTGCGTAAGAAAACAGTAATGGCTCTCGACCTAGCGTACTATGATCTTTGCGGTACATTTCATCGAAGCTAAACTGAAAATTACGGTAATTGAGTTTTAAACCTAACGAATGGCTTTCATGTGGCAATGCATTTATTTGGGGGGTACTCGCTGTACCTTGATAATGTGGTGCCATACCTCGATAAAACTCTAATAGCTCTTCATCTGACAATGAATTAATAAAGTCAATAACCGCTTGACTCGCCCCTTCGAAAGGATTATCAGACACCTGTTCAATAAAATAATCTTTAGTATTAAATAAGGACGAATTTGGGTCAATGTTTTGATCTTCGCGCTGTGCAGTGGTGCCATAAATCAGATATTGAAATACATTCTTATTTTTTCCTGCTTTTCCACCTACTGTAAAATCAGCATGCCGATAATTATCCGTACCAACCACAATGTTTGCATGCGCAATTGTTCCGTTATCCGCTTTTTGAGTAATAATGTTAATTACCCCCGACATCGCATCCAGACCATAAACGGAAGAAGCAGGCCCGTAAATGATTTCAATCCGTTCTGCTTGAGGAATTGGGAGTTGTTCCCCAATTCCAATAGATCCTTTTACTGAGGGTTGGATGGGAATTCCATTAATCAAAATTTTAGTGTAGCTATTCCCTAATAAGCCGCGCATCATGAATGTTTCTCCATGCTCTGAAGTGCCTGGCTTAGATACTTTCATTCCTGGAACCGATTTTAATACATCCACCAACGTGGTATAGCCATGTAAACTGATTTCTTGTTTGGTGATGACGTGAATGGTAACGGGTAAGCTCGAAATACTTTGACCTGCTCCCGATCTACTTGCCGTCACTACCTTGATATCGGATGGGTCTTGAGGCTCAAGAATATCATCAGCACCTAACCGCTTGACTTCTAGTTGGATGCTATCCAACTGGCCATAGCCTAATAAGGGCAGCGTAATGAGGATGAAAGTCAATATATTTTTCATGTAATGATCTAAGTTCATTTGAAAGACACTTGCGAGGGATGAATAGTTGCCTTTAAGTCTGAAATATATGACATAAATGTTCGTAATCCTGACAAATCTGTAAGCAAATTTATTTACACACAAACGGAACTTGTTAAAAGATTGAAAAGACTATCGTTATAAATATAGACCACTAAACAAGAGGGGCACCCTCATAAGTTTTCAACTTTTTTTTACTCATTAGGTTATCAATAATTTATTGAACACGCAAAAATCTAATATCAAACCTCTAAAAGTTATCTTGAAATGTGTAGATAACAATTAAATTTGTTTATTCTTAGACAACGAAATTACCCAAACGTTTAATTAACCCTATTCACCATGAAGAAGCACTTGAAGCAAAATGCATTTTTTTACATCCTTATTCTGGGTTTAGGAGCCTTTAGCACTTATCAATATTTTAAGTTTAATTACCAATTGTCAAACGTAAAAGATGCTTGGGAAGAACAACGGCAAGAGGTGGGGTTTTATACCAAACAAGCGATGGATTCGAGCAGTATAGGCGCATTAAAGTTTGCTACCAAATCATTAGTATGGGCTGTCCGTTCAGAAATGCTTAGTGAAAATCATGAACAGCTCAATCGCTACATCAGCGATTTGGAGAAGGATGCTCGAATTGGGCAAGTGTTAATTTGCGATACCACTTCCACCATTCGTTATGCAAGCGAAAAAGAACTGATCGGCAAACCATTCACGAGCTTACATAACCAACGTTTTGTTGAATTGACAGACATTACAGTAGAAATGGGAGAAACTGGTACCATGCACTTAGTGGCACCCATTACAGGTTTAAATGCGAGAGTAGGCACCCTATTCTTAACATACCGCCATGAAGTACCTCAAATTTTACGATCTGTTAAATCTTTAGAAGAACATTAAGCCGCATTTTTAATTTGCTCTAATGCTGCAACCCGTTTTGCCTGTGCTAAATGCCTAAATTCATGGGCTACTATAATATCGAGTGCAGAGGCTAGGGAATACGTAATGTATTTATTCGCTGGCGAAGAAAGAATCAGGCCATTATGATTCAGGTGTTGCGTGTTTTCTACTAAGGTTTTGAGTTGATCTTGATGATTGATAAAATCCTTCACAATATCTGAGGAAATAATTGCGGAAGAAGGCTCAAACACGGGAAATGTTTTCTGCTTATTGTTTGAGTTTTCAATAGATTTCAGCAGCATGTTCCCAAAAAAATCGGGCAGAAAGGGGATTTTCTGGATAAAAGTTGCTTGATAACTTCCTGTAAGCATAGAGCGAAAGATAGGGAAATAAGTCTCATTTGTCTTGATAATATGATCAATGCATTGCCCAACACACCATTGTTCTGGTGTCGGTTTCCAATTAAGCTCTTCGGGAGTAAGTCTGCCGAAAGCTTTTACACATTGCTTCGTCGCTTCATCTAAACGCTCTATCCAATAGCCAATCTTTATTGAATCCATGGTGATAACATGTTCCATTATACCTGATAATAGGGTTGAATAATGATGTTAGTGGAGGCATTTGGTTTATTTCCTAATTCTTAAACGACAAGAAAGCTGCCAGATTTTCTTTTGCTAGTAAAAAAACTGATGTTTTTGGCTAAAACTTCTAGCATATCGCCCAATATACGTACTTTCACGTATAAAATAACTCCTTTCAACCTTATACGAAGGATATTATAAATTGAAAAGAATTGCTGCTTTAATAGAGGTGTCGCTTTCCTCTTTCTTTCAAATTCCCCATATTCGCACCATTCAGCCGATTAATAAGTGCTTTTAGCTCGTAGTTATTGGGAGCTTAGAAGCGCAATCAAACTTATAGTTAAGAATATGATGAAGTTATTGGAAGGAAAAAATGCCTTGATCACAGGTGGTTCTCGCGGAATTGGAAGAGCAATTGCACTCAAATATGCCGAGCAAGGGGCTCATGTTGGATTTACATTCCTCTCTAGTGTAGAAAAAGCCAAGGCTTTGGAAGAAGAATTGAAAGCATTTGGGGTAAATGCAAAAGGTTTCCAATCAGATGCTTCCGATTTTGGAGCTGCAGAACAGTTGATTAAAGATTTTACCACCGAGTTCGGCTCATTAGATGTATTGGTAAATAATGCTGGAATTACACGCGATGGCCTATTGATGCGAATGAGTGAAGATCAGTTTGACGTAGTCATCAATACCAATTTAAAGTCGATTTTCAACCTGACTAAAGCGGCTTGTAGAACGTTAATGAAGCAACGTGCGGGTTCTATTGTCAATATGAGTTCAGTAGTTGGCGTAAGAGGAAATGCTGGTCAGGCAAATTATGCAGCTTCTAAAGCTGGTATTATTGGCTTTACCAAATCGATTGCCCTAGAATTAGGTTCTCGAAATATTCGCGCGAATGTCATTGCCCCAGGCTTCATCGAAACGGAAATGACCGCGTCTTTAGACGAAAAGATGGTGAAAGAATGGGCCGATCAAATTCCCATGAAACGCGGGGGAAAAGCAGAAGAAGTAGCTGATTTAACCGTTTTCTTAGGTTCTGATATGTCTACCTACATCACTGGACAAGTCATTGAAATCAATGGTGGAATGAATACCTAATTCATTCGTTTTGAATCCGTACACTCGCATTACATAGCGTGTAACGAGAATAAATGCAACCTCTTCATTTTAGTTTTTAAACACCTAAAACTCAAATTGAAGGGGTTGCATTTTTTTAGCATTCACAAAAAGAATTTGAAAACGCTTTAGTGAATCAGGTGTTACCCTTTGGAATATTTCAAGCGAATGAGCCCCAATTTTTAAACTATTATCGATCAAATCCTGAAAAGCCTTTTTGCCAAACGTATATTAACCCTAAATTAGTCACGTTGGTGAACACATTTGATCAACAAATACAATACTTCAAAGAACAATAAACTCATGAAAAATCGTGCGAAATCCATCCAAGCATTTATTGGTGCTAAAGACTACAACCTCACAAGAGCCTTTTACCGAGATTGGGGGTTTGAAGAATTAATCACTTCTCCTAACATGTCTGTCTTTCGGAAAGGTAGTGTTGCCTTTTACCTACAAGATTATTATGTAAAAGATTGGGTGGATAATACCATGCTTTTCCTAGAGGTAGAAGATTTAACTGCTTATTGGGAAGAATTGGTAAGTCTGAAGTTAGATGAAAAGTACGAAGCTGTACGGCTGGTTCCTGTGAAAGAATTTGATTGGGGAAAAGAAGGATTTATCCATGATCCTTCAGGCGTATTGTGGCATATTGGCGAGTTTAAGTAGGTCATTCCTGCCCCATTCCACTTTTCTTATCTGATTGATTTTCAGTATATTCGCTTAAACGATTACACGTAAAGTATTCATAACCAGCATATTAATTATAAATATTGACTTTTTTAGCAATTTCAACTTTATATTTCATCAATTCACCACAGTGATTCTTCACTTCACCTAGTTTTTCTGTTAGCCCACCCAAAGTCGCTATGCAAGCACAAACTTCTCCCCTATGTTTGTACCATCAATTGAATGTCAAACATCTTAAACTTACAACTATGAAAAGTATGATTATTAAAGTAGTCGCAGTTGTGGCAACCGTAGTAGCCATTGCGAGCAGTTCATTTGCAGCAGGAGGTGGAGATGCTGCCAAAGTAAAAGTAGAGTTATTCCAGCGCAAAGGGAAAGTGATTGCACTTCACTTTGAGAAGCCAGATAAGGAAGTCATTAAAATCAAAATATATGACACCACTACTAACAAAGTGGTATTCACAGGATCAAAGAAAAAGCACGATTTAGGCATCATCCGATATGATATGTCTCGTTTGCCAGAAGGATCTTATAAGATTGAAGTTTCATCAAACAATTCGGTATTCAGCAAGGAGTTCGAATTTTAATTTTTGTAGTAATATAATAAGGAGGAAAAGCCTTAGCTCACCTGAGCTTGGGCTTTTTTATTTAGAGCTTGTTTAACATGGGGAATTTTAAACAAGCTCTTAATCAATCAATAAAGACTTGCTCATAGTTCACTTCATAACCTGCTGGAACTTTAGGAATTTTTACAGCAAATTGCCGCAACCCTCCAGCTCTACAGCCTCCCCAAATATTGTAAAGTTGCCAAACTAGCTTTTTTTGCTCATGATTAAGGTAAAACTCATGATCAAAACTGGCTAGGCAATCGCCTCCTGCGTAACGGAACAATACGCATTCCTTTGTAAAGTCAACTTCCATATTGCGCAACTCAGGGCACTTTTTAATGAATTCCTGAAAGTCTGATTCAGATTGAAGAACGAAGGGTCCGCTTACAGGGTATTTACACCTGAAAAATGGAATAAAGGTATGACTAACCGGTTCATAAGTAGCTTGCTGCGCCCTAAGACTATCTTTTTCCATCAATAACCAATAGAAGCTATTATGACAGTTATTTTGATGACACGCTTTTCTACTGCCTTTACAAAACAGTATACATTGTGCACAGCGCGACTTACCGATTAAGTAATAATTCTGAAAATCGATTGGAGGTAAACTATCTTTGTGGATATTTTTGAACGTGTGGTGATACATAGAATCAGTCGTGATTGGAGTGCTATGATAGCGAAACGCACTCTTAGGCAGTTGATGCGTCATATCTTTGGGAAAAATGTTGTTGTGCATCGAATTATCACCATGCTGCGCGTTAATCTGAATGATGAAAATGCTGCAACACAAACACAGAATATATTTTTTCATACCATTAATTGTTTGTATCCAATTAAAAGATGAATTTGTAATGCTGATTCCACAAATAAGTAGGTAGGTAACATAAATTCACCACGTCAATCCTACATTTCACCCTACTGATTTGGCAGTTTACCCAAAGTCGTTAGGTTCGAGTAAGATATCCTACTACTTTTACATCATTAATTACAATGCAATAGGAGATTCATACATTGCCATTCATAAATCGGCAATGAAATAGATATACTAATTTTTAAACACAGTAATGTGTAGTAGTAACGTGAAAGGCTGTCTTTAAAAGACAGTCTTTTTTTGTATAAAAATAATATGAAGAAAGTTGTGATGGGCGGAAGCATACAAAGGGCTATAAAACAATAAAGTGGTGGACAAAATCCACCACTTTTGCGTGAGAAATCCAAAAAGCACCATAAAAACGGATTTATACGGCTATTGCCGAAACTCACGCATATATCTTTAAAAGAATCAAAAAAACTCTTATTAAAATCAATGTGTAAGAAAGATAAGCTAAAAAAACTGCAATTCCAGCTTTAATTCAAGCTTATACAGCAAAGAAAAGAATTGTTGGAAAAATTGCCAAATAAAATAGGTCAGTTTAACTAATTTGAATGTAATAAAAATTAATTGTTACATTATTCTTACGTAGTTTATTACGTACAACAGCCTTTTTTGAAAAGCAATTTCAATCTAAGAATGGATTCTATTTTTTGGAAATGTGACTCAATCGTGCATATCTCCACATCCATACTTATGGTAACACAGTATAATTATATCAAGATTAGCATTGCTGCAAACTCATCATAAGTAGTTATTAGTATACTTGCTACTCATTTCTTCTCAAAATTGGAAACACTTACCTTTCATCTTCAAAACTTAGGGCTTTATCCATTCTTTTTCTGCACATGTAAGGAAGTTATATAACTTTAACAGCTATGATTGAAGAAGGTTTACTTTTTTCCTGAAAATAGCTAGGAAACTATTCATCATAAAACAGGAGGAAAGGATGAAGAACATATGGAAAGCAACTCTTCAGTGAACATAAATTACCAAGAAACAGTTATAATTATGAATTGAGCACTTCAGTGGAAGTGTACTCGTTTTTTTCCAAATGAAAGCTGAAAAAAGCTAAAAAAATCACTTTTCCACTATATTTTTGTACTTTTCCACCACAAAATACCTACTCTACAATATCACAATCTAGGCTTTATAAACGAAAAATGCCGAATTTATCGTTGCTGCAATGCACTGAATTCAGACTAAAGCCATAACTGCTTAACCCAATTCAACATACTTGGATGTTAATTTATTTATAAAAAATGAGAAAACTTTACGCATTTTGTGTGGTAATGTTAGTGAGCTTAGGACTACAAGCACAAGACAATACCAACCACAGTAAATTTAGACAACTTTGGGAAGAGCTTCCAACTCCCAACAATTACCGTACGGCATCTGGAGCGCCTGGTCATGAATACTGGCAGCAACGTGCCGACTACGAAATTGATGTAGAATTAGATGAAGAAAAACATCGCATCACTGGTAAGGAAAAGATTACCTACACCAATAACTCTCCTGACGAACTGAGATACATTTGGGTACAGCTCGATCAGAATATGCGTGCACCTGATTCTGATACCTATAAAACAAGTACTGGTAAAATCCGAGATAAAATGACTTGGAGAGGGATGCAACGTACCATGGGTTACCCAGATTATGACGGAGGGCACAAGATTCAATCGGTAACAGATGCTAAAGGAAACAAGCTGCCTTATACCATTGTATCAACGATGATGCGTGTAGATTTGCCACAAGCGGTTAAAAAAGGAGATACTTTTGTGTTCAACATCGAGTGGTATTACAACATCAACGATCGTAACTTGATGGGTGGCCGTGGTGGTTATGAAACTTTTGAAGATGGAAATACACTATATACCATCACGCAATGGTTCCCGCGCATGGCTGTGTATGATGATGTCAATGGTTGGCAACATAAACAATTTTTAGGGCGTGGCGAATTTACCCTTCCTTTCGGGGATTATAAAGTAAACATCACCGTTCCTGCTGATCACATCGTTGCCTCTACAGGCGAGTTGCAAAATGCACAAGATGTATTGACCAAAAAGCAACGGGATTTATTTGAGAAATCAAAAAAATCGAATAAACCTGTAATTATTGTCAGTCAAAAGGAAGTGGAAGCAAAAGAGAAAACGCGTGCTACTGACAAGAAAACGTGGACTTACCATGCGGAAAATGTAAGAGATTTTGCCTTTGGCAGTTCTCGTAAATTTATTTGGGATGCCATGGGTGTAGCGATTGAAGGAAAAACGGTGATGGCGATGTCTTACTACCCTAAAGAGGCGAATCCTTTATATGAAACGTACTCTACCGAGGTAGTCGCACAAACCTTAAAAACGTATTCAAAATATACGATTCCTTATCCTTATCCTGTAGCGATTTCGGTAGAGGCAAGTAACGGCATGGAATATCCGATGATTTGCTTCAATTATGGTCGTCCAGAAAAAGACGGTACGTACTCAGAACGCATTAAGTATGGGATGATTGGGGTAATTATTCATGAGGTAGGGCACAACTTTTTCCCTATGATCATTAACTCTGATGAGCGCCAATGGACTTGGATGGATGAAGGCTTGAACTCTTTTGTTCAACATTTAACAGAGCAGGAATGGGAAGAAGGCTATCCTTCGAGAAGAGGACCTGCACACAAGATTGTCAACTACATGAAAGGAAGTAAGAAAGGAATGGTACCCATTATGACTAACTCTGAATCTATTCCTCAGTTTGGCAATAATGCTTATGGCAAACCAGCTACTGCGTTAAATATTTTGAGAGAGACTGTAATGGGACGTGAGTTATTTGATTATGCCTTTAAAGAGTATTGTAGAAGATGGGCTTTCAGGCATCCTCAACCTGCTGACTTATTCCGCACCATGGAAGATGCTTCAGGAATGGACTTAGATTGGTTTTGGAGAGGTTGGTTCTACACCACTGATAATGTAGATATTTCTTTGGAAGGAGTCACTTTCTACGAAATTGACACAAAAAATCCTGATGTAGAAAAGCCTAAGTTGATGGCAATCAGAGATGCCAAACCAGCGTACATCGCGGATACGCGAAATAAGGATATGAAAAAGGTAGTTGAGGAAAATAAAAATTTAGCAGATTTCTACAATAGCTATGATCCATTAGCAGTAACTAAAACGGATCGTGAGCGGTATCAAAAGTATGTAGAAAGTTTAGGAGAAGAAGAGAAGGAATTAATTAAATCAGGTACTTACTTCTACGAGTTGGAATTGAAAAATATTGGCGGTTTAATCATGCCTGTTATCGTTGAGTTGGAATATGAAGATGGTTCTAAAGAAATTAAGCGCTTCCCGGCTGAAATTTGGAGGATGAATAATGAGCATATCTTCAAAATCATTCATACGACTAAAAAAGTGAAGCAATTTACACTTGACCCATTATTGGAGACCGCTGATACTGATGTGGAAAACAACTATTTCCCTCCTAAGCCTGTAGAATCTCGTTTCGAAATCTATAAGCGCAATAGCAGAAAGCGGGAAAACCCAATGCAACAAGCTGAAAGAGAGAAGAAGAGTGAATAAGAAATTCGGGTAATATTAGGAAGTTGATGACTTCCGAGGAAAAGGCGAACCTTCGGGTTCGTCTTTTTTATATGAAACTTTTATACTCGCTCAGCATATTCCTTCAAGCCCTCAATCGCTTTTTCAAATCTACACGAAGTATGGCTTTAATCAAGATATCTATTCAACAATTGGCATCTTTCAAGTGGAATAATTTCAACAGGTATTTTCTCTAAGAAGCTGTTTTAAAATAATCATAAAACAAAAAAGCCCCAATCTTCCGAAAGGGGCTGAAGCTCTTTAAGGGAACTATTCTTACAGTTCCACTACACAGTTTTCAGAATCTGCAAATTCAGATTGAATATACTTGTCTGCTTCGTCGTCATTTACCCAAGTTTCACCATCAAGTAGGTAACGGAATTGATATTCTTTTCCGCTTTCAAGATCAACAGTAGTGGTAAAACCTCCATTTTTCAACGCCTTCATAGGAGTGGCCTCTGGATTCCATTCGTTGAAATCGCCAACTACAGCAGCAGCCTTCGCTCCGTTAGCCAATTCGCTATCTACTTTAAAAGTAGTTTTGCAAACAGGCTTGCTTTTCAAAAACTTCTTCTTGATACTCATGATACAAAAGTTTAAGTTCTAAAGTTTGGCGGGTATATCAAAAAAATACAATTTTTTAAAGTGCCATCAAACTGATTTGCAATACCCACATGCAAAAGTAATAATTACTTTTTTAATTTTCACTGCAAGGTATAAACATAAATGAATAAATTCCAATATTTGGCTAAGCAACTATGCTTTTTTTAATTGCAATCGTTTTCAAAATGAGGGATTTAGGTCTTTTTTTACTTTTAAACTCCGATATCATATGCTGTTAACCAGTTGTGCAGTAACTGCAAACCGTGCTCGGTGAGTGCAGCTTCGGGATGAAACTGAATCCCATGAATAGGATATTTCGTATGCCGAATTGCCATGATTTCTTGACTTTCAGTAAAGGCAGTCACTACAAGATCGTCCTTAACATTCGTGGTATTTTCCAATATGAGGGAATGGTAGCGTACAATGTTAAATGCAGCGGGTAAGTCTTTAAATAGCGGATCATACGCACAATAAATGGTGGAAACTTTACCGTGCATGGGCTTTTGAGCTTTCACTAACTTCCACCCAAAATGTAATCCTATTGCCTGATGCCCAAGACAAATTCCTAAAATGGGTAATTTATTTACATAATGCCCAAGTACTTCCATTAAATTTCCCGCCTTTAAAGGATTCTCAGGTCCAGGTGAAAGTACTACAGCATCATAGTCATTTTTCGCAATTTCAGTTAATGGGATATTATTTCTTCGTACCTCACAAGTGATTCCTAATTGTCCAAAGTAATCAACCAAGTTGTAAGTAAAAGAATCAAAATTATCTAACAGTAATATCATTCGATGATTCAATTAGGAGCAACTTGTGTTACAGCCCTTTACTCAGTTGGAATAAGGAGCTACCAATCTATTGCTCTTCCAAACCGAAAATTGCATTATTACAAGATGCAGTTTACATACGATAAGAAACTATTGTGCGAAGTTTATAATAGTTTTGAACAATGCCATGAAATGGTGAGATAAAGGCTATCTTCGTCATGCTAATCATCCTTTTTAGAACACTTGGCACTCAAGCTAGATATCACATATGAGTTTAATTTTGACCTAATTGGAATAGTATGTCCTGAACGGAGTTTTAAACTCGCTTGGCAACTTAATCAATTATTGGGCATCGACCTTACGAGGCAAGAAGATATTGAATTGGCTTATCTGGAAGGAAGTATATTGAAAATCGCCAACTTTCAATACCATACCGAAAATGACATGTACCAGCTTCTCAAAAATAAAGCGCATTGGTCGTTGCATTCCACAAAACCATTCTTGCTTCCCGAACTCAAAGAGTATGATTACTTTTTAATGATTGATAATGTTACGCAAATGATTGATGTAGAGCGGATCAAAGATTCCCTTTCACAATTAACCATGATTCAATATTGCCTCAGCATCGATCTTGAACAGGTAAAAGATCGAGAAAATTTACTCTTTTAATCCGTTGGACTTCCGCCGAACTAAGGTTATATTTTTGCTAAAAGCATTCATTTATGCTTATTTTTGTAAGCGGTATTGTTGATTTGAAGGTTAGCCTAAGTAAAACGATTGTTTGAACATGACAAAGATTAAGGTCAATATTAATAAAGAAGATTCTTCACCAGAAACCATTCGTAAATACAAAAGCTACGATAACTTCATTACCTCGTACCAAAAACTTCACACGCCAAGGGGCATTCATGAGTTATGGACAAAAGATCGGGTAAAGTTTAGTATGATTGTCGTTTTCTTGGTACTCTTATTACTCTATGTTTTTGGAGAACTTGGCGACGAGGCTCCTCGACAACAAACGCCTGAAGAGCAAAAAATAGAAGAATCTGTTGAGCCCAAACAAAAAGTCAACAAATAGCTAGCCCACTTGTTGACTTATCCACAAAATTATCGGTTCAGTTTCTTATTCCTCTAAGTGCAGCTTTTTACTCAACTCTTCAATTTTTTCGATTTCTTCTTCAGATTCACCTTCTGAGGCTTCGGCAAAAAGGTGTAAGGTTTCCATCACGGTTTCTTTTTGAGCGGGGAATTTGTCAAGGTGTTTACTGAGCGCATCAACATAGCGGCTCTCCCATACTTCCAAATTATCAATCAAAAACTCCAATTCTGAATAATACGTCTGATTTAATGCCGCTAACTCCTGCGGATCGATCTCTTTTTTATAGGTATCTGCTATAAACTTAGAAAGGTATTTTACATATATCCACTCCTCCTGGTCGATTACTCCATCACTGGCAATCACTAAGAGAGCAGGAAAAAACATCACTAAAGTACTAAATTGATCATTGGTTAATTTACTGCCACTTACCTTTTGATATTCTGTGAAAAGTTCAGTTAGTATTGGGGATTCCATGCGCTATTTTTTATCAGATTGTTGAGTCAACTAACTAAATACCTTTTTAAAGCATTTGCATAATGACGTTGCACTTAAATTCAATTTATAAAACAAATCAGAATAATCATATATTCCCTCAGACTTTTAAAAGAACCTCAAAAACTTTACCGTAGTGAATAATCTACCTGCATTTTTCTACACGCTTGTTCTATCGCACGCCAAATATGCTCATTATTATCAGCTGACTTTTGCCGAGATTCTTCCCAAAAGTAAGACTTCAATCCTTCGGTTCTTGATACTACATTGTCTTCCTGATCTAACTCTTCTAATACTGTTTTTAGAAATTGCGCACCATAAAAATAATGATCTTCAATAATCGGCTTACCATTTGTGTACGTCATGGCGAGCAAACTTGGGGGCAATTGTATCTCCCCGCCTTTTGTATCAGATCGTTTGGCTAAGGCATTCCAAAACAAGGATGCTTTGTAGGTTAACGCAAATACCTGCTTTTCGCGCTGTATTTCATTCATGGGCAATTCTCCAACCTTGCCTGTGCCTTTCGCTAAAGCAGACTCCACCCAACGTGCCATGCCTTCGGTATACCAGCGCGTTTTAAATAGCGTATAGCCATTTTGATACAAATGCATTAATTCATGAGCAGGGGTGTGATTATTACTTTTAATTGCATTATTAATATGTATCACCAGTGTTTTTACCCTCCGTGAGCTATCCCCTTTTTGATATTCATAGGTAGAAACACCATCAAATGCGATTCCATCAAACTCCAACCCATTTTTCATGCTCACCTTAATAAACTCCACCCGCTCTCTAGTATAGCGAGGACTTTTTAGTGGATGCCTCAATTTAAAAACCTCTTCGTACAAGCGATCGGCAACTTGAAGTTGTAAAGCAATATCTTCAATAAAGTCAGGCGTACCATTTTTATTATGATCTTTTTGTTTGGCAAGCGGCAGTGCGTGATCGCGCGCTGTAGAATACAAGATCAAAAACCGTCCCTGTTGATAGCAGTGATTAAATGGGTCGGTAGTTCGGAAGCCGAAACAAAACATGAGGATAATGGCATAAGGTAGTGATATTTTCATTGTTTCAAGGCTATAAATGAAGGTATTTTCATATCAATATTTATCCTGAAAATCTTATGCCAACTTTTACACATCTTCTCCTTATTCGTCGTCTAACTCATCTGCAATAAAGCGCTTGGAGTATTCAATCACATAGGGAAAAAATAAGTTAAACTCTTTGTCTAAATGTTTGTAATCTTTCTTTAAAGCTTCGATGGCATTAGCCATGTTATTTTTGAACCTTGCACGTTTGGCAATACTCTCTAAAGAGCGTTCAATCCCATAAAACTTCCCATAGTTTACCAACCAGTTGTGTTGAATCATAGAAGGGATGAAGCTTTGCACACGCGCTGGTAGCTGATGCATGTATTTATTAAAAATGCTGTAAACATGCTGTGCATGATCTTGCAGGCTATTATCGTGATAAAGTGCCCAGTTTTTAGCTAAAAAATGATCATAAAACACATCAATAATCACACTAGAATACTTTCCATATAAAGGGCGTAAACGCTTCGTTCCTTTTTTCACCATTACATGCTGATCGGTAAATTGATCAATCGCGCGATGGAGTTGTATGCCACGGATAATTTCATCACTGTAATGATCGTAACGATTTCCTTTAATGAAGTCAGCGATAAAATTTCCAATTAGAAGTTCTTCAGATTCGCCAGAAAGGTAAATATGTGCTAAAAAGTTCATGCAAATTCGTGTTGCTAGTTCGTGCAAGATACGGAATCTATTTGATTCATGAGGTAAATATAGCACTAATCATGCCTTATAAACTCTAACAGCACAGATACGCCATCTTTACTTTCTACTTTGATAGACGCATCCAATTGCTTTGCTAATGTATACACTAACTGCATTCCTAAAGAAGCTGAATTTTCTGCTTTGAAGTTAGGTGGCAAACCGATGCCATTGTCTTTCACACCTACCTTAATTGCATCGTCATGGGAAGCTAAGGAGATTTGTACCAAACCTTCATTCCCATTTGGAAACGCATATTTTAAAGAGTTGGAAATAACTTCATTAATGATTAGACCAGCTGAAATCGCTTGATCTAAATTTAACTCTAACGGATCTAACTCTAATTTGAGTCCCACTTTTTTCCCACTTTCCAAATAGGTATCAAAAAGGCTCTGTGCAAGATTTTCTACATACTGATCGAAAGCAATAAACGCGAGGTTTTCTTTTTTATAAAGTTTTTCGTGAACGATCGAAAGTGTTTTAATTCGATTAATACTTTCTACAAATAAACGATGAATTTTAGGATCATCTTCTACCTTTTCAGCTTGTAAAGCCAATAGGCCCGACACCACGTTGAGGTTATTCTTCACCCGATGGTGTACTTCCCGAATGAGTTGTTCTTTCTCTTGGATGGTGCGTTCAAGCTGACGGGTGTACCGCTTCTTTTCGGTAATATCAGTGACGGTCGTAATTTTAAATACCCGACCATCTTTCGTTTCCATCCGTGCCGCAGTTACGTAAGTATCTTTGATCGTCCCATCTTTGCATTGCACCTGCCACTCTCCTGCTCCCTCTTCTGTTTCGCCAGAAATGTAGCGATGGTGTAGATCATCTGCTTTAGCACGCATTCTAGGCGGAAGTACCTTGGTAAAGTAAAAGCCAATCAACTCGCTTTCTGAATAACCATATCGCTTGCAATACGCTTTATTGACCTTAATCATCTTACCTGAACGATCCGTCACGTAAATACCCACATTGGCTGATTCAAAGATCAAATCAAGTAGTTGTTCGGTTTCATTATCCTTTAAAGATTTTACTTGACTTTGTGCCGTAAGTGCGCGTTCAATATTTTCTTGTAGTGATGATTTATCGTAGGGTTTTACCATAAAGCCAAAATGCTTGGTTTCTAAAGCCCTACTAAACGTTTCTTTATCAGAGCTAGCCGTTAAATAGATGATGGGCATTTCTTGGATATCATGCATTTTTTTTACGGTGGAAATGCCGTCCATATCACCTTTTATCCAAATATCTACTAAACACAAATCGTAACTCTTTTCCTGAGCATGCACTAGAGCGTCTTCTCCATTATCTACAATATCAACAGTGGAAAAGCCCATTTTTGTAAGGTGCTTTTTGAGGAGAAGTTGGGCAACTCCATCGTCCTCAATTACGAGTACTTGTCTTGCTGTCATATGTTGGTCGCCAGTGCGTTAGGCAATTAACTGATTAAATTCAGGGCTAACACTTTTAGTTAGCTGTAAGTGTAGTTTTACTTTATGATCTCCAACGTTTTACAATTTGCCAAAATAGTGATTTAAAACCTTATTTTTAGCTTGTTAGGTAGGAAAGTTCTAGCTAAAAAATTATTTTTTTGTAATTCATCCTATTTAGCATCAAAATTAATCTAAAGCAATTAAAAAGCGTGGTGAATCACTAGGAATCTACTAAAAATCATTTTTAAATTGAGTTGAATGGATTTATTTTCATTTTTTATTGAAAATTTAAAAACTTTTATTCTACTTTGTGCGTATCAATAGGTAAAAATCAGATTTAATAGTTGATCGATGGAAATTCAAGAAGCGAAAGAGAAGTTTATACAAGCATGGGGTACTTTAGGTTCGAGCTGGGGAATTAACCGAACCATGGCTCAAATTCAAGCTTTATTACTGGTCTCTAACGAAGCGCTTTCTACAGAACAGATTATGGAGGCACTTCAAATATCGCGCGGAAATGCCAATATGAATATTCGGGCACTAATTGATTGGGGACTAGTATATAAAGAATATAAGTCAGGAGATAGAAAGGAGTATTTTGCTGCTGAAAAAGAACTTTGGCACATCGCTAAACATGTAATCATAGAGCGTAGAAAACGTGAATTAGAGCCATTACTGCGGGTTTTAAAACAAGTAAAGGATGTTGAAAACCCGAATCAGGATGAGGAAATAGAATTGTTTAACCAAATGGTTTCTGGTATTGAGAGTTTTGGCAATAAAGCAGATAATTTATTGGAACTTATTGCCAACGCTGAAGAAAATTGGCTATTCAACAAACTCCTGAAAAATAAAAAGAAGAAATCATAGGTTTGAAGTTCATTCACTCAAAACTGATTTCCTTGCCATGTAAAGTGGCATTTTTTTAACACACAAACTTTCATTTTTTTCTGAAAATATAATCTAAACTATCAAGACCATGCAAATCAAAAAAGAGTGGAATGAAAAACTGGCCTTAGTTCAATGGCACGATTTGGTAAAGTTAAGTCCGATACAGCGTTTTATAGAGCTCACCGTATCGCTACCGTGGCTCATCTTATCACTCCTAGCTGCTTATTTCGAATGGTATGTCATCGCATTGCCCTCATCATTCATCTTCTTCCTAGCTGGTTTGCGACAAGTTCACAATGGTTTTCATGGCGCATTAGGAGTTTCCAAACAATCTACCAATTGGATACTCTGGCTGAATAGTATTTTGATGTTTGGAGCCATGCATGCCGTAAAATATAATCATTTACTTCACCACAGGCATTGCCTTCAGGAAAATGATATTGAAGGAAAAAGTGCGCGCATGTCGGCCATAAAAGCCTTATGCTATGGACCAATTTTTCCACTCGAGCTGCACTACCATGCCTTAAAAAATGGAGACGATGAAACTAAAAAATGGGTGCGTTTTGAATTAGGCGCAATTGCATTATGCTATGGTGTAATCTTCTGGATTGGCCCTCCACTACTCGTTTATCACGCAATCGCGATGATTATTGGCGAATGCCTCACTGCTTTCTTTGCGGTTTGGACGGTACATCATCACTGTGATGATGACATGCCCTCCAGAACTTTGAGAGGTGGCTGGAAAAATTTCTTGACCTACCATATGTTTTATCACATGGAACATCATTTATTCCCTAAAGTGCCTACCATCAATTTACCTAAACTCGCACAACGCATTGATCAGGAAATACCTGAACTGAAAAAGAAACAAGTATTTTAAATCGACACGAATCAGGCAAAACAAGAACCACGCAACACCACAAATTAAAATTAGCGTCCTCAAAAACCACAAACTTCTACAATATGTTTAACCACTTAAGGAATTATAGTATGGAACCGCTCAGTGATAAAGTGATCATTTATGATAGTCATTGCCCTTTGTGCCATTGGTATACGGGTGAATTTGTGAAAAGAGGCATTTTGGATGAAACAGGACGCATGCCTTTCGATTGCCTTACAGCAGCAGCAAGTCAACACATTGATGAGCATAAAAGTCGGCACGAAATCCCATTGATTGATTTGAAAGGAGGAAAAACACTGTACGGAATAGATAGTTTAATATATTTGCTTAGTAAAAAATTCAACTTTGTTGGAAAGCTTATGTCTCACAGGCCATTATATTCATTTTTTAAAGGTTTATACGCTGTTATTTCTTATAATAGGCGCATTATTAGTGGTGCCGATAAACGAAAAGAGCAATATACGTGTGAACCTGATTTTAATTTGAAATTTCGCATCATATTTATTGCTTTTGCTTTTGTAGTTGCCAGCTATGTGGCAATGGGATTTGGAAATGCATTGGCTGAGTTTTTACCAGAAAAATATCAATATTTTGCTAGTACTCGAATGTTTTTAATCACCAGTACTGGCTGGATAATCAGTGCTGGGATTTCTTATTTTTTTCTCAATTTTAGAATTTGGGTAGACTATTTGGGACACTTAGCCACCATTATGCTGATTGGGGTTTTAATGTTTTTACCTTGGTTATTACTCAGCAAGCTATTTTCAGGCGTATACCCCATTACCTTATTGATAGGAATGTTCATTAGCTTAGTATTTATGGCAATTCAGCACAAGAAGCGGGTAAGTGTATTACAAATTGGTCAACGATGGACCTTAGTTTGGATATTGTCTTTATTGAGTGGAGCCATTAGTTGGGGATACTTTTTCTTTGGCTAACTTGCTTCGGCATTAAATTCGCTGCATGGTAGTAACAATTTGTGAGGCTATTTATCTTAGACTGCCATGCAAGCAATTCATATTTGATCAAACTTTATGAAAATCTATTCATTATTACATAGAGGCGACTATCATCCAACTTGTTGTGAAGATTTTTTACTCACAGAAACAGTTGAAGATCAGTTTTTCGTTGCTGCGGTAATGGATGGATGTAGTAATGGTAAAGAATCGCACTTTGCATCAACACTCATGGCGAAAATCATTCGTAAAGCCTGTAAAATTGCCCCACATACCGCTAAGCTTTCACTTCAAAATACAGCTGCCCAAACTTTGGGAAAATGGATACTTCGCCAGCTTTTTATTGATCTAAATAACGTGAGGGAAACGTTATTCTTAGAACGTACCGAATTATTAGCAACCTTAATTCTATTAGTTTATCAACATAAAAGCCAAGAAGCCTTCATCATTTCGTTAGGAGATGGAGTTATTGCCATTGATGGAGAAATCCAATCCATTGATCAACAAAATATGCCAGATTACATTTCATACCATTTATCAAAAGATTTTGAAGAATGGTACGCTCGGCAAAAGCATGTTTATCAAGTGACTGCTCCTAAATCTATCAGTATTAGCACAGATGGCATCGAATCTTTCATGACGAAAACTCATGAGTACGCACCTGTAGATGTACCAAGGTATTTATTACATGACCTTACGTTTGCCGAACATAAAAATATGCTTGGCAAAAAAACTCAGGTGCTCTATGCAGAACATAATATCTCTCCCAAAGACGATTTGGGCATTGTCCGTTTAAACTTCTAGGACAATGCTTTCCCTAAAACGAAGTACTTGGATTTACCTGCTGTGTGGCTACAGTTTCCTATACCTAGTCATCCATCTCTACACCCTTTCTATTAGTCCATTACCATGGTTTGATGAAACTTATATGGCTTCTATCGCCAATGAATTTATAGAAACAGGCAAACTCTTTCCTAGAGTAGCCCAAGTGAGGCAAATGGATCAAGAACTTATCTATGGCCCTGTCTATTTTGCCATCACAGGTAGTTTCATAAAGCTTTTTGGTTTGTCTCTAGTTCCCTTTAGGCTCACTACATTTCTATCGGGATTATTAGTCATCGGAATGGCGACACAGCTCTTAAAGTCGCTCATTTCCAATCGTAAATCAGTAGGCTTATTTGCAATTGCACTCAGCCTAGATCCTTTCTTAACCAGAAGTATGCACGAAGGTCGAATGGATTTACTGGCGCTATTTTTTGTACTCACGGCAAGCCATTATTTCATTCAATTTTTTCAAACCAAACACGTACAATCTGTAATTTGGGCAGCCGTGTTTAGCTTATTAGCCTTGCTCACCACCCCCCGAACGGGCTTTTTCTTTACGGCATGGTTGGGGATTTGGATTTACTGGCTCATTAAAAATCCAGCGCACGTTCTAAAACCAGCGTTGTACTGTCTTGGAATTGTATTGACAGGATATAGCCTTTGGGTATGGTATGCCTTTGGCAATTACGCTGCTTTCTTTTCTTATTATGAACAATACCTCATGTTCACCCGATTGAACCTTGCTGAAACGTCTATCATGAAACAGCAGTACTTACTCATTTTTCTCGGGTTTATCAGTACCTCAGTTGGAGTAATTCGGTTTAGGCAGACCTATTTTCAAATGACGATATGCATTGCCTTGCTTTCCATTTTATGCTTCTATGCCATGGTTTTTGATCAAGGTCCTTATGCGGTATTTATCGTACCCTCTTATTACTTGATCATTTTTGCAACTATGAGTAGATTGATGGATTCTTGAAAGTATTCACTGTACCTTTAAAAAAGAAAAAGCCTTTGTTTGGCTATTCAAACAAAGGCAAATGCATTGATTTCCTGACTTGCTTACAAATACTTCTCTACATCTTCCGCAGTAATTTCGGTTCCACACATGATGGTTAATCGTTCAATCACATTGCGCAACTCGCGGATATTTCCCGTCCACTCATAGTCTTGCAATTTGGCAACGGCTGCTTCGGTAATTGTTTTCTTACTTTCACCGTACTCCACAGCAATATCAGCTAAGAACTTATCCGAAAGCAAGGCGATATCTTCTTTGCGATCTTTTAAGGGAGGAACATCAATAATGATTACACTTAAGCGGTGGTACAAATCTTCTCGGAACTTATTCTCTTTGATTTCCTCTTTTAGATTCTTATTGGTAGCTGCCAATACACGCACATTCACCTTAATCTGCTTGTCTCCCCCTACACGCGTAATCTTATTCTCTTGCAAAGCACGAAGCACCTTTGCTTGAGCCGAAAGACTCATATCGCCAATTTCATCTAAAAATAACGTTCCACCATTGGCTTGTTCAAACTTGCCGATGCGTTGCTTTACGGCTGAGGTAAATGCTCCTTTTTCGTGCCCAAACAACTCACTTTCGATTAGCTCTGCGGGAATTGCCGCACAGTTCACTTCTACTAAAGGTGCTTTTGCCCGTGGACTTTTGGCATGTACCCATTTTGCTACCAATTCTTTACCAGAACCGTTAGGCCCCGTAATGAGTACACGCGCTTCTGTTGGAGCCACCTTATCAATTGTAGCTTTTACCCGCTCAATGGCTTCTGACTCCCCCACAATATCGCTGACTTTGTATACTTTTTTGCGTAAAACCTTAGTTTCGGCCACTAAAGTAGATTTATCTAGCGCATTTCGAACAGCCAGTAATAATCGATTCAAATCTGGTGGCTTCTGAATAAAGTCAAAGGCTCCTTTTTTAGTGGCTTCCACTGCCGTATCAATGTCGCCATGAGCTGAGATCATGATGAACTGGATATCTTTACCCATTTCCATCGTTTTTTCTAGGAGTTCGATCCCATTCATTTTTGGCATTTTCACATCACAAAGCGCCACATCGAAATCTTCTTTTTTAAGAATCTCTAAGGCCTTTTCGCCATCTTCAGCTTCGGAAATATCATATTTTTCATACTCTAAAATTTCTTTCAGAGTATATCGAATACTCTTTTCGTCATCAACAATCAGAATTTTTGCCATATTTCCAGTTTAGGTTGTTCGATTGAGGTTATAAGAGAATGCTTTAACTCTAAACAAAAAAGTCAAACAGTCTGTCTCTAAAAAACAGCAGACCTATAAGCCGGGTTCTGTACTCCAAGGAGCCCTTATCATTTATCTAAGCATCAAATCACTTTCATGCTTTATCGACCTACCCACTGACATTGGACGGGTCGCCCAATTTATGTTTCCATAATTGCCAGCCTATTTGGTTTTTCAGCCCATGAGGTTTACCGTGCCCCCAATGTCACCATTGGAGCGGTGGGCTCTTACTCCACCATTTCACCCTTACCTTATCACTAAGGCGGTATACTTTCTGTTGCACTGTCTGTAGCGATTCCTCACCCCTTCCCGCTAGGAAGCATGGTACCCGTTGCTGCCCGGACTTTCCTCTTCAAAGAAGTTGTCCTTGAAGCGATAAGGCAGTCTGCCATTCGTAAATTTAATAGACTTTAATCAAAAGGCAAGTAAACCTATTTAAGGATTATCTAAATGAATCACCCGTTCTTTCTTATTTCCTTTCTTTACAGGAAAATTAATTCGCAAGGTAATAAAGTTACTACTTGCACTGTTGATATTATCTCCTGCAAAAGGAAAAATAAAGCTATAGTACAATTGTATATTTTCGCCAAATTCACCCAATGGTTTTCCCGTAATGCCTACCATCGGTTGTAAACCTACCTGAAAGCGATCAAAATCGGTATGTGCAGAGATTCCTGCTCCATACATGAATATATTTTGAGTAGCCAAACCCGCAGTTACGCCAAGCATATCCTCACTTGGATTGATTTGAAGCCCTACCTGTTTATATAAAGCATTTTTCTTCCAATCTTTCTTTAACCAAGATAAGCCTAAAGAGAAAAAGGTGCTTTCCCACTGTTGTACATCTACATAAACCGAAGTTTGCTTTTTGATCTCCACTAAATTTCTCGAATCCTTACTGATCGCCCCTGTATTATCGGTACATCGTTTGTAGTTTTCGATGAAAAATAATCCTCTACCACGGTTTACATCGATTAAAGTCAGCTTCTCTCCATCAAAATAAGAGACCCTTGACTTTTTATGAATAATACCAGACTGTTTTTTTAAGGTAATGATCGAATCGGCCGATACCGAAAAACGCAGCAGTTTTTTCACATTGGTATCTTTTAACGTACCATCTGCATTAAACTGAATGTATTCACCTTCACAATCGAAAGCCGTAAATAACGTATCGTATTTAGCACCTTCTACTTGAATATACGAAGTGAGTGCCCATCGCTGCCCCTGAAGTTTTGATTCTAAATCTTGCGCCTGACCTTGTACAATCGCTGAAAGACAAAACATCGCAACGATGATTATTGTTCGAGCAAAATCACCTTGAAAGCTCCATAAGCTTTGGGTTAATC
Source organism: Flammeovirgaceae bacterium (assembly GCA_049600855.1). Taxonomy (GTDB): domain Bacteria; phylum Bacteroidota; class Bacteroidia; order Cytophagales; family Flammeovirgaceae; genus JBMYQA01. The sequence continues at coordinate 45,951 of JBMYQA010000005.1, forward strand.
CATTACTGCCTTGCCTCATGAAAAGTGGTAAACTCATAATTAAATCAGTAAAAGTTGATCAGTAACGATAAAAATAACTTCCCCATTTGTGGTCGATTATTTTTCCATCGTTACTAAGAATTGGCTGGAAGAGTGCAAGTATAGTATCATGCTCGGAAAGAAGCTAATAAAATCAGCGAATCACCTTCTTAATAAACATCAAATATAAGGTGGCTAATCCACCAACAATGAGGTAATAAACAGTTTGTAAGCCATGAATCATAATGGCTAATGCTCCTCCATAAAGTTCCGTGATTCCATACATCATCATGCCTTGTGTAAACACGAAGTGATACGCCCCAAATCCTCCACCTTGAATGGGAAGTGAGCGCCCAAAACTACCAATCACTAACAACACTAAGCCTGCTTTCAGACCAAGGTGGCTACTCTCTTCAAAACTAAAAAACCACAAATAGGTCATCAAAAAATAGCTCATCCAAATCGCTATGGTATATAGCATGAAAAGTAAGCTATTTTCCATGCGGAAGATGGTGGTAACACCTCTGACAATTTTTAAGACAAAAGCCAGCACTTTGCGAATTGGCGGAAGCTTTTTGATCATCTTCCAACGATTAATCACAAAGGCCAACCCTAATGTTCCAAGAAGTACGATGGTGATTCCGATTGTGCGAATCTCTTCGAGGTGATTGGTTACCAATAATGATAAATCGGCATGCAATTGTTCTCTGTAAAACTGGTATAACAATTCTTGCTCTACCACTATTGCCAGTAAAAGCATGAAGAATAAGCATAAAATATCAACTAAACGTTCCGTCACCACAGTGCCCAACATGGGACTAAAAGGAACGTTCTCCGTTCTATTTACAGCCACACAACGCGATATTTCTCCTAAACGGGGAATGGCATAACTTACTAAATAGCCAAAAAGGAGTCCTACATACAATTGAAATGCATTAGGAAAATAGCCTAATGGCTGAATTAATAATCGCCAGCGAAGTACCCGAATGATGTGACTGAAAATACTGATGGCAAATACTAATAAGGCCCAAGTAATATCTGCGGTAAGGAGCGTATCCCAAATATCTTCTAGTTTCTGATTCCGAAACGCTAGATACAATAAAAGAAAGCCCAACACCCAAAAAAAGAGGTAGGAGACGGTCTTTCTAATTTGCTTAAACTTTTCCATACTTGAGTTGATTGCCTAACAAAAAAAAAGGAATCTTAACTATGAAGCAAATCTGAATTAAGAAAGATACTTAACTCCGAAAAGAATTCATTAACTTAAACCATAAATATCCAATTACAACTTATGCCAGAGCAATTATCTATTGAGAACTTTAATGGAATAACCAGTATCCTGAACTTGTCGAAAGTTCAACTCATCCAAAGCAACGGTCCTACTGTAGCTGAACCACTGACACGGCTAATTGGTGTTATACGAAATTGGGGATTTGAAGGTAAAATGGTAAATAGTACTGATTTCTTCCGAAAGTATGATCTCGTTCATTACCTAAAAAGTGACACACGACTTCAATATGAATCAGCCACTAAAACAGTTAGTTTTGATGGAGAAGCCGTTGTCGGGGAACTACACGATTCTGATGTTGATCAACGCATTAAGCAGGAAGCCATCTACCAAGATCAAGCCATGCGTGTATTAGAAAAAGCTTTAGAGGCAGGAACAGCATCTAATAAATCAGTAGATTTTTTTGTATGCCTTTCGATAAAGCCATAGTAGATTTAATTCTTATTTTTGTTTGATCAACACGACAACAACGCCAATGACGAAACTTCCTATCGGTATTCAAGACTTTTCGACCCTACGAACAAGTAATTACTTGTACGTCGATAAAACTGAAGCAATTTACAAGCTTGCAACAACAGGGAAATATTACTTTCTTTCTCGACCTCGAAGGTTTGGTAAAAGCTTGCTTTTATCCACATTAGCAGAGCTTTTTAGGGGAAATAAAAGCTTGTTTAACAGCCTATGGCTTGAAGATCAATGGGATTGGACGCAAAAATACCCCGTCATACACATTGGGTTCAGTAGTATCGGCTATAAAAGTTTGGGTTTAGCGCGAGCCATTAGTGAACGTTTACAAGAGGAGGCAAGCAATCACAACATCATACTCGAACGAGAAGGGCATGAAAATCAATTTCGAGAGTTACTCAGCAAACTCAGTAGCCAAAAAGGAAACGTCGTATTATTAATTGATGAATACGACAAACCCATTATTGATTACTTAGAAGATGTTGAAGCTGCTAAAGAAAATCAGCGAATTCTTAAAGCTTTTTATTCTGTTTTGAAAGACGCTGACCCACAACTCAAATTACTTTTCTTAACGGGCGTTTCTAAATTTAGTCGCACATCTATTTTTTCGGAATTAAATAATCTTATAGATCTTACTGTTCATCCAAGTTACTCTAGTCTGACAGGATATACTCAAGAAGAATTAGAGCATTATTTTGCTCCCTTTATTGAAACATTAGCAGCTCAATACGAAGGAAAGGAAGCGCTTTTAGCGGAGATCAAAAAATGGTATAATGGCTACAGTTGGGATGGTAAAGTTCGTGTATATAATCCATTTTCCATTCTTAATTTCTTCGGAACAGGAACCTTTCAGAACTTTTGGTTTGAATCAGGTACTCCAACTTTTTTAATCAAGTTGTTGAAGAAAGAAGACTGTTATGATTTAGAAAATAAGAAGGTTCCCATGGGCAGTGTAGGGAATTATGAGCTAGATGCCATTTCTCCTGAAACATTATTATTCCAGACGGGCTATTTAACCATTAAAGGCCAAACGATTGTTCGAGAGTATATTTTAGATTATCCTAATTTAGAGGTAAAAGAGTCGATGCTTCAATATTTGCTCGCCAACTATGCCACAGGCCGCCATTTAAGTGCTGCCTCTCCTGCTTTGCGAATGGCTCATGCTTTATTAGAAAATCAGTTAGAAGCGTTACCTGATCAAATGAATGCATTACTTGGTTCCATTCCATATGAACTCCATCAAGAGAATGAAGCTTATTATCATACAGTAATGCACTTAGCCTTTAGTTTAATGGGCGTGTATATTCAATCTGAAGTTCACGTTGCTAAAGGAAGATTAGACAACATTGTAACTACCGACGAAGCTATCTACATTTTTGAGTTTAAAGTCAATGGTTCTGTAGAAAAAGCCTTGCAACAAATTAAAGATCGCGATTATGCCCAAGCTTATTTAGGCAATGGTAAAAAAGTGATCGGAATAGGTGTTAATTTCAATACAACACTAAAAAAAATAGATGGTTGGCAGGTAGCGGATATTACTGAATAAGGCATTAAAATTCACACCAATGCCCATCCGCTCATTTACATGAAGTTATAGATAACACACCTATAACTTCATGGTACACGTTAAAACGCTTCATTAACAATGAATCTTCCCTACTCTTCTTTCATGCCTTCCTCCTTCAAATTCGGCATTTATAAACGCATCTACACAAGCTTTTGCTTCATCTAAACTAATAAAACGGGCAGGTATGCAAAGGACGTTTGCATTATTATGCTGGCGTGCCAACTCAGCTAATTCGGTATTCCAACACAATGCTGCTCGAATGCCTTGGTGCTTATTGGCTGTCATGGCTACCCCGTTTCCACTCCCGCAAATCAAAATCCCCAACGCAGTCTCTCCTGCCTCAACAGAGTTCGCTAATGGATGTGCAAAATCTGGATAGTCCACGGAAGCATCACTTCCTGGGCCAAAATCTTGCGTTTCTACTCCTTTTTCATTCAAATATTCAATAATGGATTTTTTATATGAAAATCCAGCATGATCACCTCCTAAAGCAATTTTCATCTCGTCAATATTAATTGATTAAGTATGTTTTGAGCGAAAGTAAATTCAATTAAAGGGATTTGAAATGAAAAGCCTCAAAATTTAGCATGATGCGCTAGTGAATCCTTGCTATTCCATGTTTTGTTTAACAAAAAGCTAAAAAAACAGCATTTCATCCTCAAAAAGTTAAACAAAACACAAGATTTATATGAAAAGCACTTTCGTGAAGATTTTTGATTAGTAGGGTCCAAATTGACAAACCCAATTGTTGTAATTGGTACATCCTTCATCATTCCAA